>DSDX01000172.1 GCA_011048485.1 Candidatus Aminicenantota bacterium
CCAACAGCGGCGGGGTCGTCTGCGCGGCTCCGACCGGCGGTTCAGCCGGCGTCCTCCCCGGGGTTTTGGTCACGCTGGCGGAGGACCGGGGGCTCGACGAGGCGGGCGCGGCGCTGGCCCTCCTAGCCGCAGGCGCGGTCGGGCTGATCGTGGCCCGGCGGGCCACTTTCGCCGCCGAGGTGGCCGGATGCCAGGTCGAGATCGGCGCCGCCGGGGCCATGGCCACGGCCGCGGTCGTTGAAGCGGCCGGCGGAACCGCCGCCCAGGCGGCCGACGCCGCGGCCATCTCCCTCCAGAACACCATGGGCTCGGTCTGCGACCTCGTCCAGGGCCTGTGCGAGATCCCCTGCCACACCCGGAACGCCGTCGCGGCCTCGAGCGCCTTCGTCTGCGCCGACCTCGTCCTGGGGGGATACGCTAACCCCATCCCGCTCGACGACACGATCGACGCGTCCTTCGCCGCCGGGCGGATGCTTCCCGCCGAACTCCGCTGCACGGCCAAGGGAGGATTGGCCGTCACGCCCTCGGCCCTGGCGCTCAAAGGCGGGCGATCGAAATAGTCCCTCAGGGCGCGCCGGGATCCGAGCCGACCGTCCTCTTATCGCGCCATCAGACCGGAAACGAGGCGACCGCTCAGCGGGGCGCCGTCTTGGACGGCGGGGCCATGATGCGCTCGGTGTACTCGGTCTCGACGTTCTCGAAGAAGATTCCTTGGAACCGTCCCGGCTCGAGCGTAGGCAGGCTGACCTCGATATCGATGGGCGAGTCCGGGCGGATCCGGCTGATGTCGGCGTAGTGGCCGATGAAGGTCCGCCCGGGCGAGTGCGGATAGACGCTGTTGTAGCCCTTGAGGACCTCGACGGGCAGGCCGTTGATCCTCAGGGTCACGTCCATCGCGGCCGTCGCCTCGAAGATGGGGATGTGGAGGAGCAATCGCCAGGGCCCGAGCCAGGGGGCCAGGAGGTCGTCCTCGGTGTAGTTCACGGGCCAGGCCTTCTTGCGCTCGGTCAACTGGTCGAAGACCCGGGACGGGACGGCGATCCGGGCCTTGTAGATGCCGCCCGTGAAACCGTCCGGGACCGGGCCGGCGCTCTGCGATTTGGAGAAGGCCCGGCCGGCGAAGCGCACGGTCGCCGTGACGACGTCCCGGTCGGCCTTGAAGGGGTAGGCGACGCCGTTGACCGACAGGGCCCTGACCCGGGCCTCCGCGGGGACCACGATGACGAGCGGGCGAACCGAGCCCGTCTCGGCGGTGACGCCGCTCAGGATGAGCCGGGTAGAGCTGAGCCGCGCGGCGCCCCGGACGTTGAAGAGGATGGGCTCGGTGATCTCGGCCGGGGCGGGAAAGATCTCGTAGACGGCGGCCTCGCGGCCCGGCAGGGTCATGACGACCTCGCCGCCGCGCGTCCACAGGCCTTCGGCCGATCCGACGAGCCGTCCCTCCTGGGGATAGAGCTCCTTGATCATGAACTTCTCGCCCTCAACGAGGCCGATCGAGGCGTCGAGCTTGAACCGCGCCTCCCTCGGGCCGGGGTTGGGATTGAAGAGGAAGATGACGCCGCGGTCCTTAACGATGGCCGCCGTGCCGTCGACCCGGCCGGCCATGGGCGGGCCGATGATCGGACGCAGGGCGTGGAGGTAGCGGGCGTTCTCGTCGGTCCAGTCGAGCCACTTCCGGAACCAGGCCTTGTCCTCGTCGGACAGGGCGGCGAACTCCTCGGCGTCGCGGGCGGGGATGAAGTTGACGACGTGGTGGAACGGGGCCGTCCCGATCGAAGACAGGAGCGAGAACTTCCAGCCCAGGACGTCCCAGTCCCGGGGCCGGAAGCGGTCGCGGCGCATGACCCCCTTGGCGTCGTTGCGCTCGGACTGGTGGGTGATGAAGCCGGGCATGATCTCGGGCGGGGCGAAGCGCTCGACGCTGTAGACCCAGGCGGCGAAGCGCTGGCGGTTGGCCGAGACCCGGTCGGTGTGGAGGTCGGGGAAGGCCTTGAAGCTCTCCGGCTGCTCGTCGGTCAGCGACGGGTGCGGATAGGACCCGGCCAGCCAGGTCCAGGGCCCGAAGTTCTGGTACTGCTGACGGCCGTCGACGACGGCGTCGAAGGCCTCTTGGCGCAGGCTCTCGAGGACGCGCCGGCAGCCGTGCCACTGGGCGTACTTGCTCGTGGCCCCGTCGAGCGCGATCCACCAGTGGTCGAACGAGAACCCGGCCGCGCCCGTCCTCCTCATGAAGGCCAGGAGCATGTTCAGCCACCAGTCCTGGAAGGAGCGCAGCCCGGTGTCGGCGCTCGCTTTCGAGGCGGCCTCCGGTCCGGCCCAGGCGGTCCAGGCGGGGTCCTGGAGGAAGGGCAGGGAGGGGTAGGCGTAGGCCATGAGCCGAAGTCCCTTCGTGGCGGCGTAATCGTGCATGGCCTTGAGCCCGGCCGGGACGTCGTCGCGGCGCGGGTCCCACTCCCCTTTCCGGAGCTTCTGGCCGAGGCCGAACCAGAGGACGTTCTCCCAGCCCCAATTGTCGGCGTTGTCCTCGAGCCGCGAGAGCGAGCTGTTGGCCGGCGTGTAGAGAAGGCGGGTGACGCCGAGCTCGGCGGCGCGGTCCATGATCCGCTTGTACTCCTCGACCCCTTCGGGCGTCCCGACATCGATCTGGTAGTCGTTCTCGCACCAGGGGATGTGGACGCGGACGCTGCGGCCGGGATAGTAGAGGAGGAACGACCGGACGCACTCGACGAGGGCTCGCGATTCGGCGACGTCGATCGAGGGCGACTCGCGGAGGAACTTGTCGTAGTCGGAGACGAACGTCCACTCGGGGACGGCCCGGGCGGGGAAACGGTTGCCGGAGAGCTCCGTGAGGCCGATGATGAGGCGGTCGGAGGCGAAGGGGCCGTATTCGCGGGCCCAGTCCATGCCGGGGGCGTAGGAGACGGAGATATCGGATCCGTCGCGGGCCCAGGCCATGAACGGGTTCTGGAGCATGAAGAAGACGCTCCAGGCGGGAGGGGCCGAGGCGTCGGCGGCGGTCGGAAAGCGGCAAATGGCGCCGAACGCGCCGTCCTTGAGCCGGAGCTCCTCGATGACGGGCCTGTCGAGCGCGGAGGCGAACGGCCTGACTTCTTCGACGCGGAAGGCCCCGCGCCGGGCCGAGGTCACGACGATCTGCTTCGACAGGAAGTCCCAGCCGGGCTTGAGCTCGTAAACGA
>DSDX01000170.1 GCA_011048485.1 Candidatus Aminicenantota bacterium
GTTCTGACGCCGGACGGGCGCCGGAAGGGCACATGTCCGCGCGCACGAGGGCCGGGTTTGTGAGGGATCGGCCATGTACGAACAGATCTCGCGCAACAAGTGGATATCCGCCGCCCTGGTCGTTTTCTTCATGGCCTTCGTCTTCCTGCTGGTCTGGTTCTTCGTCTACGTGACCGATTGGGGCCCGATCGGCCTCGTCGTGGCCGCCGCCATCGCCATGGGCACGGCCGCGGTCGGCTATTACCAGAGCGACAAGATCGTCCTCGGCATCAGCCGGGCCAAGCCCGTGACCAAGGAGGAGTACCCCTATCTCTACAACGTCGTCGAGGGCCTGGCCATCGCCGCGGGCCTCCCGGCGCCCAAATGCTACGTCATCGACGACACGGCCCCCAACGCCTTCGCCGCGGGGCGCAAGCCGGAGACGGCCGTCATCTGCGTGACGACCGGGCTGCTCGAGAAGCTCAACCGGGTCGAGCTCGAGGGCGTCGTCGCCCACGAGATGTCCCACATCAGGAACTACGACGTCCGCCTGCAGACGCTCGTCGTCGTCATGGCCGGGGTGGTGGCCCTGCTCAGCGACTGGATGCTGCGGAGCTTCTGGTGGGGCGGCGGCCGCCGGCGCTCCGGCCGCGGCCGCGGCGGATCGGGCGGCGCCGAGGGCATCCTGGTCATGGTCGGCCTGGCCCTGGCCGTCCTCTCGCCGTTCATTGCCACGATCATCAAGCTGGCCGTGTCGCGCAAGCGCGAGTTCCTGGCCGACGCCAGCGCCGCCGAGCTGACCCGCTACCCCGCCGGGCTGGCCTCGGCCCTGCGCAAGATCTCGGCCGACAAGGAGCCCCTCGAAGCGGCCAACAAGGCCACGGCCCACCTCTACATCGCAAATCCCCTCAAGAACCTCAAAGGCGGCAACACCGGCCTCAACCGCCTCTTCAGCACACATCCCCCGATCGAGGAACGCATCGCCGCCCTCGAGAAGATGTAGCTTTGAGCCAAACACACGCGGACCACGCGGGGCCCCAGCGGCCGCTCCGGATCGCCCTCCTCATCACTGCGGCCGTGATGCTGGTCGAGATCGCCGGCGGCTTCCTGAGCGGCAGCCTGGCCCTGCTGGCCGATGCCGGTCACATGCTCACGGACGCGGCTTCCCTTGGCCTGGCCCTATTCGCCTTCTGGCTCTCGGCCCATCCCCCGACCGCCCGGCGCACCTTCGGATGGCGCCGGTTCGAGGTCTTCGCCGCCTTCCTGAACGGGGCGGCGCTCTGGATCATCGCCGCCCTGATCGGCTATCACGCTTTCCTGCGGCTCCAGTCGCCCCAGCCAATCGAGGGCTCGTTGATGCTGGCCGTGGCCGCCTTCGGGCTGGCCGCCAACATCGCCGTGGGGGCGGTCCTCTACCGGAGCCGCGAGCACAGCCTCAACATCCGGGGCGCCTTCCTCCACGTCGCCGCTGACGCCCTCGGGAGCGTCGGCGTGCTGGCCGCCGCCCTGCTCATCGCCGTGACCGGATCGACGGTCTGGGACCCCGCCGTCAGCGCCGCCGTCTGCGTTCTCATCCTCTGGAGCTCCGCCCGGCTCATCCGCGACGCCTTCCGTATTTTCATGGAAGGGGCCCCGCCCCACCTCGACATGGACGCTATCCGAGCCGCCCTGGCCGGCCTGGATGGCGTCGTCGACGTCCACGACCTCCACGTCTGGACGATCACGTCGGGTTTCGTCTCGCTGAGCGCCCACTTGACGGTCCGGGCCGGCGTGGACGCGAACGGCGTGCTGGGCCGGGCCCACGAGGCCATGTCCTCGCACTTCGGGATCCGTCACTCGACCTTCCAGATCGAGGACGCGACGGACGCGTCCTGCCCCACCGGCACGTGCGACCCGAAGCCGCCCGGCCCCGCCGGCTAGGCCCTCTTGAGGAGCTTGCGCAGCCCCGCCAGCGGCCGCGTGTTGATGACGTCCCTCGCCTCGAGCCAGCCGCGCCGGGCCTGGCCGATCCCGAACCTCATCAGGTCCAGGTCGTCGGTGCCGTGGGCATCGGTCGACAGGGCCACCTTGAGGCCCATCTCCTTGGCCATCTGGCAGTGGATGTCGTTGAGGTCGAGCCGGTCCGGATGGGCGTTGAGCTCGAGGAAACAGCCCCGCTCGACGGCCGCCCGCATGACCTTCTCGAGGTCGATCTCGTAGGGCGGACGCTCGTTGATGAGCCGCCCCGTCGGGTGGCCCAAGATGTTGACGCGCGGGTTGTCGAGGGCCCGGATGACCCGTTCCGTCTGCTTCTCCTTGGACAGGTTGAACTTGTAGTGGACGGAGGCCACGACGAGATCGAGCTCGTCGAGGATGGCGTCGGGCAGGTCGAGGGACCCGTCGGCCAGGATGTCGAGCTCGATCGACTTCAGGAGGGTGAAGCCCCTGAGCTTGGCGTTGATCCTGTCGATGGCCTTGATCGACTTGGCTAGCCGCTTGGCGTCCAGACCATGGGCGACGGTGACGTGCTGCGAGTGGTCGGTGACGGCCAGGTACTCGTAGCCCCGCGCCTTGGCCGCCCGGGCCATATCGCCCGCCGTATAGCGCCCGTCCGACTCCGTGGTGTGGGCGTGGAGGTCGCCCCGGAGGTCCTCGATCCGGACGAGGCGCGGCAGATGGCCCTGGGCCGCCGCCTTGAGCTCACCCCGGTCCTCCCTCAGCTCGGGCTCGATGTAGGGGAGCTTGACCTGCGCGTAGACCTCCTCCTCGGTCCGGCCGGCGATCCTCTTCTTGCCCCGGAAGACGCCGTACTCGTTGATCTTGAGCTTGCGCTTGACGCCCATCGTCCGGACGGCGATGTTGTGGGCTTTGGAGCCCGTGAAGTAGTGGAGGGCCGCGCCCCACGACGCGAGCGGCACGACCCTGAGGTCGACCTGCAGCCCGCCCCGGAGGACGACGGAGGACTTCGTCTCCCCCTCGGCCAGCACCTTCTCGACGTCCTCGTAGCCGGCGAAGCGCTTCACGATATCGCCGCTCTTGCCGGCGGCGATGAGGATGTCGACGTCGCCCACCGTCTCGGCCCGGCGCCTCAAGCTCCCGGCGATGGCGATCTCCTCGACGCCCGCGGCCTTCTTCAGCTCCTCGACCAGGGGCGTCACCGTCTCCTCCGCCCGGGCCAGCTTGAACCGCTCCGGGCCCTGGTCGGTCACATGGCCTCGGGCGATCTCCTCGAGGA
>DSDX01000348.1 GCA_011048485.1 Candidatus Aminicenantota bacterium
CCCTCGGACATAGCCATGTCGACGGTCCGATAATCGTTCGCCCCGGCCAGGAGATGGAGCGGGTTTCGCGTCGAGACGGCCATGGAAGGCTCGTTCTGACGTTGAAGCCAGGGATCGCCCCCGGGAAGCTGGGTCCCCGAGACCATGTTGACGTTTCGGCCGGGGATGATGGTCGTTTCTTGCTCAAGGGGCTCATCCTGGCTCGACATCCTGATCCCGGCCAGGGCCGTGACCAGAACGCTGACCAGAAAGACCACGAAAAGGATTGACCACGCGCGACGAGTCGACATCGGACCCTCCTTTCATTGCGGCGCAGAAAGGCGGGCTAAATTACTGAAGATAGATCAGTTGAACGGTTCAGTAGAGGTGGAAAGATGGTGCGATAACGCGAATTGGGTAATACGTCCCCCCCGGGCGCGGACTCTGTTGATGACCCCTCCCGCCTTCCTACAGGTCGGCACTACAAAAGATAGGCCCGGGGACAGGGCCTGTCAAGCGCGATCAAGCGAAAAAAAATGGGACATAATGCGAAATGGGGGACACAATACCTATTCACCCATTTTAGGGCTCAGTTTTCCCTCCCCGGTCCTCAGCCCTGCTTCTGCATCGGGGTCACGACCATGATGAAGGTCAGGACCAGGAAAATGAAGGTCAGGAGGGGCAGGAGGACCCAGAACATCCGGCTGATCGGCCCGGCCCCCTCTCGCCGCCCCTCCATCACTTCGCGATCCTCGAGAGGCGACGCGACGGCGACGAGGCCCAGGAGGGAGAACGAGGACCCGGAGACGATGAAGGAGAGCGCGGCCGCGATCTCGGCGACATCCCTGTGGACGAAGCCGAAAAGGGCCTGGATGAGCCCCGTGAGCAGGCTGATGATCCCGGTCATGGCGAAACCGAGCGTCCAGGCTCTGGCTCCCGCGCCCGCGCCCATGAAGAGCGCCAGGGCGACGGCCCCGCCGAAAACGACGAGGATGGCCGGCCAATGGAGCATGACCTTGCCGATGGGCACCGGGCCGCCCTGCGCGTAACCGCGGACCTGGGGCACAGCGGTCAGGACCAGGAGGGCTGTGAAAGCGATGTATGCGGCGACCCGCTCGACGGTGAGGCCCAGAGCCGCCCGTGGCCGCGCGATGTCCTCCCCGGCCGGTGCCGTCGCCGGTGTCCCCAAGCTTTCGGCCCGCCCCGCGAGCTTCACGGCCGGGATGAGGCAGAGGACGGCCAGGACGAGCCCGTAGAGGGTGACGAGGAAGGCCTGGATCATCCGATGGCTGATATCCGCGATGCCGCCGCTCTCGCTGCCCAGGGCGATGGCGAAGTCGATGGCGCTGCCCAGGGCGCCGAGACCCAGGCGTTGCGGGCGGCCGCCTCCCAGAAATAAGCGGACCGCCCCAAGTCGCCGGGCCGCCCGTCGCGGCCGACCGCGTGTCCGATGGCCGCCCCGATCTCGCGGCCCGAGAAACCCATGAACGCCGCCGCGACGCTGCCGAAGACAAGGTAGAGCAGGCCGGCCCGGTTCATGAGGCCCGACAGGAGCCCCGATAGGATGACGGCCAGAACAAAGGCCGCGGCGACGAGCCAGCGCAGGATGCCCCGGCCTCGGGAGGAAGCCTGTTGCGTCTCGATCATGGTTCATTCTCCTTGATGAGAGGACGATGGATGCCGGGCCGCTGTCCGAGCTCGGCGCCGGCGAATTCGGCCATGACCTGCGTGATATCGTCGGCCAGCCGATTCCGCGAACCCAAGCCCTGCAGGAGGGCGCCCGCGACGAGCATCAGGATGGACAGGACGGCCCAGACGGTCCGGCGGGAGAACCAGGCCCGGGCCGCGGCGCCCCGGGGCCAAACCCGTGCGCCGCTCTCCTCTTTCGCTTCGCGGAAGCGTCCGATCGTCCGGCGCATGCCGGCCTCGACATCGGCCGGGAGATCTTCGGCCAGGGCCTCGCGCAAGAGCTTGTCGACGTCCCTGTCCATGTCGCTGTTCCTTTCGCCGCTCATCCCGCGCCCTCCTTTTCGCCAAGGCCTCGCCCCGCGACGATGCCCGGCCGCTCCCGGGCCAGCGACCTGGCCAAGGCCGCCCGGCCGCGCATGACATGGACCCTGACGGTCGATTCCGAGCAGCCCATGGCCCGGGCGATGTCCCCGTAGGGCTGCTCCTCGACGATCGAGAGGAGCACGGCCGTGGCCTGGCGCCGGGGCAGACGGGCGATGGCCTCGAGCACGGCCTCCCTGAGCTCGCGGTCCTCGAGAACATTCGCGACCGGCGGCGTGGCCTTGTCGACCCGGTCGTCCGGCAGCCCCGGGCTCTCGTGCTTCAGGCGCCGCTGTCGCTTTCTGACGGCGTCGTACGCCGCGTTGACCGAGATCCTCAGGATCAGGGCCTCCGGATTGGGATGCCCGGCCACGGCCGCGCGCTTTTTCCAGATGATCGCCAGCGCGTCCTGGAGTGCGTCCTCGGCCCCTTCCCTCTGCCGGACGATCCGCCAGATCGCGCGCATCATCCGGCCCTCCACGGGTTTGACGAGGAGGTCGTAATCGAATTCCCGGCTTGTCTTCACCGCGGCCGCCCTTGCGGGGACAATGTAATCCAAGGCCGCCGGCGAATCAATCCCGGGGCCGGACACGACGCCTCCCCTCCGCTCCCGAAGGTCAGACCTCGATGGGCGTGACGACCAGGATGACGAAATCGATGAGATCGCGGATGGCCCGCTCGTTCCGGCCGGCCTTGAGCTCGGCCAAGGACGAGTCGAGGAGCTTGGCGCAGATCTCCCGCGCTTTCGCGATGCCCTTTTTGGCGTCGGGGATCTTCAACTCCTCCGGGACCTGCCAGGTCTTGCCGCCGCTGACCATCATGTAGGCGAACCCGAGATACTGGCGGCCCTTGTCGGAGAAGAGGGTCTCGTCGTCGAACATCTTTCGGACGGTCTCGACGCGGGCCCGGAAATCCTCGGCATAGTCCGTCTCGGGCAGGATCAGGAGAGAAGCGCTCAAGGCGTCGGCCAGCGCGCTCGTGACGGCGTCGCGCGAGAAATGGGGGTCCTCGAAGGTGGCCCGGACCTTGTTGATCAGGGCTTCCGCCTTCTGTCCGGGATCGCCTAGAGCGGGTAGGGCGGCCAGGAGCAGAGCGAGTCCGGCGAGTGCGATCATGACGCGTTTTGTCATTGCGGCCTCCTTTGACCGGATGGGGCGCTCC
>DSDX01000347.1 GCA_011048485.1 Candidatus Aminicenantota bacterium
GGACGGCGCCGTCCCGCCAGGCGCTTTCGAGGGTCCTGACGACCGTTGTGCCGACGGCGGTGACCGGCCTTCTTTCCGCCCTGGCCGTGTTGACAGCCTCGGCGACGGCCGGCGTGATGGCGTAGATCTCCTCGAGCATTTCGTGGTCGGCGACGAGCTCGGCCCGGACCGGCTGGAAAGTGGCCAGGCCGACCTCCAGGGTGACGCGTCGGATGTCGACGCCCCGGTCCCTAAGGGCCTTCAACCCGGCCGGCGTGAAGTGAAGGCCGGCCGTCGGGGCGGCGATGGCCCCCTCGGTCCTGGCGAAGACCGTTTGGTAGCGCGCGATGTCCTCGGGCCGGACGGCCTCGTCCTGCCTGGCCCGCTTGATATAGGGCGGAAGGGGAGCGTAGCCGGTCTGCCGAAGGAAGGCGCGGACGTCGGTCCCGCCGAACCTTAGAACCCGCCGGCCCTCAGATCCGACATCGACGACCTTGGCTCTGACCCGGCCGCCGAAATCCACGGAACCGTCCTTGCGGACCCGTTTGGCCGGCCGGCACAAGACCTCCCAGGAGCCGGGCCCGGCCTCCCCGATGAAGAGGAACTCGATCTTGGCCTCGCCGCTCGTGCCCCAGACGCGGGCGGGGATGACCTTGGTGTCGTTCAAGACCAGGATGTCGCCCGGGCCCATGAATTCCGGCAGATCGCGGAACGAGCCGTGCCGGATGAGGCCGGCCCCGCGGTCGACGATCATCATCCTCGAGTCGTCACGGCGGGGGAGGGGACGCTGGGCGATAAGCCCCGCGGGGAGCTCGTAGTCGAAATCGGCGACGCGAAGGGGCTTGCGGGGGGTCATGGCCGACGGGGTGGCCCTCTCAGTCCTTGAACAGCTTGGTCTGGCCCGGCGGCTTCGACGCCCGGCCGGGCTCGCGGTATTCGTAGCCGAGGTGGGCGTAGGCCCTGGGGGTGATGACCCGGCCGCGGATGGTCCGGTCAAGGAACCCGATGCGCATCAGGAAGGGCTCGTAGATGCTCTCGATGGTGTCCTTCTCCTCATCGATGGCCGCCGCGATCGTGCCGATGCCGACCGGTCCGCCGCCGAAGTTCTCGATGATGGTCGACAGGATCTTGCGGTCGACGTCGTCGAGGCCGAGGGCGTCGACTTCCATCATGTCCAGGGCCCGCTGGGCCTGCTTGGCCGTGATGACGCCGTCGCCCTTGACGTCGACGTAGTCGCGGACGCGGCGCAGAAGCCGGTTGGCGACGCGCGGCGTGCCCCGCGACCGGAGGGCGATCTCGGCCGCCCCGGCGTCGTCGACCCTGACTTTCAGGATCTGGGCCGACCGCCGGATGACCTTCTGCAGGTCCTCGTCCTGATAGTAATCCAGGCGGTGGATGATGCCGAAGCGGCCGCGGAGCGGGGCCGTGATGCGTCCGGCCCGCGTCGTCGCCCCGATGAGGGTGAACTTCTTGATCTTGAGCTTGTGGCTCCGGGCGCCCGGGCCCTGGCCGATGACGATGTCCAGGCTGAAGTCCTCCATGGCCGAGTAGAGGATCTCCTCGACCGACGGCTGGAGGCGGTGGATCTCGTCGATGAACAGGACCTCCTTGGTCTGCATGTTGGTCAGGATGGCCGAGAGGTCCCCCGTCCGCTCGATGACGGGGCCCGCGGTCGGCTTGATGCCGACGCCCAGCTCCTTGGCGATGAGATAGGCCAGGCTCGTCTTGCCCAGCCCCGGCGGGCCGTAGAGGAGGACGTGGTCGAGATGCTCGCCGCGCTTCTTGGCCGCCTCGATGAAAACGCGCAGGTTGGACTTGACCTTGTCCTGGCCGACGAACTCGTCGAACGTCCGGGGCCTGAGGCTGTCCTCGAAGAGGACGTCCTCCTTGGTGCGGATGGGGCTGAGGATGGCGGGCATCTTGGGGCTCTCTGCTATTGTACTCAACTTCGCGCTCCCGGCAAGCCCAACATCGGGAGAAGGGCCCATCCGGCGCCCGCGTCAGCCGGCGGCCTTCTTCGGCGCGAGAAAGACCGTCGCCAGGACGGCGGCGATCCCCGCGACGACGAACGTCGTCACCCGGGCCGAGATGGCCTTGTCCAGGCCGCTGCTGATCCAGAAGATCGTGAAGAGCAGGCCGGTGACGATCGTCACCAGGGCGGCCTGGCCGTGGAACCGCTTCCAAAACAGGGTGGCCAGGATGACGATGGAGAACGTGTCGCCGATGCCGGCCCAGACGTAGCCGACGAGCGTGTAGATCAAGTTGGACGGCGAAACATAGGCGATCGCCAGGGCCGCAACGGCCAGGAGGGCCGTGATGGCCCGCGACCGGCCGAGGCTTGCCCGCCGGGCCCGCTCCTTGTCCTTCATGAGCGGCGTGATGATGTTCTCGGACAGCTCCGTCGCCGAAAGGATGAGGAGCGAGTCGGCCGTCGAGACCATGGCGGCGATGGCCCCCGTGATGAGCACGGCGGCGATGTAGGGAGGGAAGATCCGCAGCATCACGGCCGGCATCACGTATTCGGGGTCCTGCAATCCGCCTGGCCCGAACAGGGCCAGGCCGATCAGCCCGATGGAAATGGCGCCGATATAGGCCAGAATGGTCCAGGCGATGCCGATGTTCCGGCCCCGCTTGGCCTGCCGGGCGTCCCGGATGGCCATGAACCTCAGGCTCAGCTGGGGCTGGCCGCCGAGATAGCCGAAGAACCAGGACAGCCCGCCCATGATGGCCGCGCCGGCCGCGAACCCCGACAGGGCGCCCGTCAGCGTGAAGTACTGGGGCCCGGCCTTGGCCAGGGCTTCCGGGATGGAGTTGGCGAAGATGCCCGCTGCGCGGCTGATCACGATGAGGCCGACGACGGGCCCGATCACCAGCGTCGTGATCATGACGATCGCCTGGACGACGTCGGTGTAGACGACGCTCCGGAACCCGCCGTAGACCGTGTAGGGGACGATGATGGCCGCCGTGATGAGCATGCCGAGCCGGGGGTCGAGATGGAACATGGTGAAGAGCGTCTTGCCCCCGCCGAGGAATTGGGCGCCGACGTAGAAGAAGAAGAAAAAGATGATGGTCGAGCTGCCGACGATGCGGATCCAGCGTCCGACCTCGCCGTGGCGCTTGGCGATGTAATCGCTGAAGGTCGTGATCTCGTACTTCTCGGCCTCGTCCCTGAGCCTCCAGGCGATGGTCGCCCAGACGGTGAGGATGCC
>DSDX01000327.1 GCA_011048485.1 Candidatus Aminicenantota bacterium
ACCGCGCTCCCCGCCGAGCCCCGGCTGGGTTCCGTCGAGCTCCCCCGCACGCTCGACCAGCTCCGCAAGGCGGCGGCCGCCTGCCGCGACCGCACCTGGTCGCGGGCCACGATCGACACGAAGGCCGGCCTCCGCTCGATGTACGGCCCTCTCGGCGGGCCCGTCGTCGTCATGGGGCCGAACAATTTCCCTTTCGCCTACAACGCCGTCGGAGGCGGAGACTTCGCCTCGGCCCTGGCCGCCGGGAACCCGGTCATCGCCAAGGCCCACCCCGGCCATCCCGCAACGACGAGGATCCTGGCCGAGGCCGCCCGGGAGGCCCTGGACGGGGCGGGGCTTCCCCCGGCATCGGTCCAGCTCCTCTATCATTTCGAACAACAAGATGGCCTGAGGCTCGTGGCCCATCCCGCCGTCGCGGCCACCGCCTTCACGGGCAGCCGCCCGTCCGGCCTGGCCCTCAAGGCGGCCGCCGACGAAGCGGGCCGCCCCATCTACCTGGAGATGTCGAGCGCCAATCCCGTTTTCGTCCTCCCCGGGGCCCTCGACGAGCGGGGGGACGGGATCGCCGTGGAGCTGTTCGAATCCTGCACCCTGGCCGCGGGACAGATGTGCACCAAGCCGGGGCTCGTCATCGTCCCCGATGGCCCGGCCGGTCTGGCCTTCGTCGACAGGGTCAAGACAACGTTCGAGGCCGCGGAGCCGGCGGTCCTGCTCGGCGCCAGGGTCCTCGAAGGCCTGCGGGAGGCCGAAGCCAGGCTGGCCCGCTCCGGCGCCGAGCTCGTGGCCGGCGGGCGGACGGCCACGGGTACCGGTTTCAGATACAACCCGACACTCTTCGTCCTTCCGGGAAGGGAATTCCTGAAGAATCCCTCGGCCTTTCAGATCGAGTCCTTCGGCACCTTGTCCTTGATCGTTAAGGCGGCGGACGCGGCCGAGATGGCCGCCATCGCGGCGAGTCTCGAGGGGCATCTGACCGGCTCGATCTATAGCCATGCCGGCGGTCGGGACGAGGCGGCCTACGCGGCCCTCGAGCCGGCCCTGCGGGTCAAGGTCGGCCGCCTCTTGAACGACGGGATGCCGACCGGCGTCGCCGTATCGCCGGCCATGAACCACGGCGGGCCCTACCCGGCGACGGGCCATCCTGGCTTTACGGCGGTGGGCTTCCCGGCGGCCATCACCCGGTTCGCCGCCTTGCGCTGCTACGACCGGGTACGGCCCGACCGGCTGCCGCCCGAGCTCCGGGACGAGAACCCCACGGGCTCGATGTGGCGCTTCATCGACGGCGTTTGGACCAGGGGGCCGGCCGGCGGCGATGCCACGACCCCGTGAGGGGCCAGTCACCAAGCCTCCTCGATCTCAGAGCCGCTAGACGCGGAAGCCGCGGCGCGTTCGGCTGCCGGCCATGCCGCCCGGGTGCTCCCGGCGCCCGGCCTCCTCGATGCTGAAAAAGGCCAGGTGGACGACCTTGTCGTTGAACGCGAGCGCCGATCCGACGACTCCCGGCCCCGCGTACCTGAAGGACCAGCCCAGGCCGACCGATTCGTACTTTTTCTCCTCGCAGCCGGCGGCCCGCTTCAAGAACGCCCGCGCCTCGCCGGCGGCGGGCTTGGCCGCCGTCGTGTCCGCGTCGCCCTTGCCCCGGCCCTTTTTGCGCCTCGCGGTGACGAGCATGGCCTCCATGGCGTAGCTCTTGATGAGCTTGGGAAAGAGCGCCGCGAAGGCGTTCTCCCGCGAGACGAAGTCCAGGCCGGCCGGCTTCCCGTCGATGAACACCAGGATCCCCTTCTGGCCTTCGGTCAGGCCGAAGCTCTCGAGGTAGCCGTCGAGGTCGGTCCCCTTGGCGTCATAGACGTCCTTCATGGCCCCGGTCCGCGTAGGCACGTCCATTACGCAGGCCAGCTCGTGGACCTTGTCCCAGACCTCGACCTGGTCCGAGCGGAACTCTCTCGCCGCCCGCAGACTCTCGCTGACATTTTGGACGTTGAGCATGCGCATCTCGCGATGCATGACGTGGCCGGATTCCTGCAGCTCCCTCGACTGGTAGCTCCACCGGCCGTGCTCGACGCAGCTCACCGGCACCTTGGCCGAGGACTTCGGCCCGACCAGGATCGTCGTGTTGAGGATCCGGTTCTGCTTGGCGCCCCGGAGCTCCTCGCCGTCGAGAAGGAGGACCGCGATGTCCCCCTTGTTGGCGACCATGAGATCGGGCACGGAGCCGCCCTCGCTGATCTCGGTGACCGTGAAGGTCCCCCGCTCCAGCGCCTCGCGGAGAGTGATGTAATCCGGGCCGCCGTTCCCGTTCCGCAGGAGCTCGAACACGGTCATGTTCTCGAAGCTCCGCCCCGCGCCGACCTCCATTTCCAAAAGATACGTTTCGACAGACTTGTCCATTCCATTTTTCCTTTCGTCTTTGATTCGCGGAAAACGCGCCCCAGCGGCGGGCGCCTCGTCCGGCGGTCGGCGGATCACGGGATCGCCGCCGCCCGGACGCGCGGACCGCTAGGAGGATCCGGGTTCGAAGCGCCCCATCATCGACCTCCCTTTTCCTCGGCTTTTATCATCAGAAGATCTCTCCGATCTCCTTCGCGAGTTCCTCGGCCGCGACCCCGGCCAGCCCGGCCGCCCGGGATACGTCCATTATCCCGGCGGCCACCGCGTAATGGAGCAGGCGCCGGAAGCGCGTCGCCCGCTCGCGGCCGTCGTAGGCCACGGGCTCCTCGACGGTCCAGCCCCGGGCCTTGATCGTTTCGCGGAAGGCCCTGAGCCGGCGGTCGCCGACGAACCCCAGGGCGTGGGCCCGGTACATGATGGCCTGGAGCGAGATGCCATACGTAGACTTGATCTCGCCGAGCTCGCCCAGCGTCACCTTGCGGCGGGCCGGCGTGAACGTCCTTTCGAGCGCCGCCCGGGGCAGGAGAAAGGCCGCTCCGAAGGCGTGGCATTCGCTTTCGGCGCCCCTGGAGCCCCCGGAGTCCTCGGGGGACGGAAAGCCGCACAGGATATGGCCGAGCTCGTGGGCGGCCGTGAAGCGGATACGATCGGCCGGGAAGTCCACGCTCACGGCGACGAACGGACAAGGCCCGAACCGCCCGGACAGGCCCTCGAACCCCTCGATCCCCCGGGCCTCGTAGACCTTGATGCCTCTGTCCTCGAGCAGACCGAGCAGGTTGACGA
>DSDX01000326.1 GCA_011048485.1 Candidatus Aminicenantota bacterium
CGCTCATGGCAGGCGGGGTCCGGCGAGATCCTCCGACCGGCCTCCAAGGCTTGACGGGCAAAGCAGGGGATGCAGTCGAGATGCGTCTTCATGTTCCGCCCAGGCGGGGTGGTCGTTGGCTCCTCGGGCAGGACTCGAACCTGCAACCTAGTGGTTACAAGCGCCCCGGAATTTCTTCCGGGCTTGGACTATCTCTTCACCCGGCCCGGATAAGGGCTGAGGGTGCCGGGCGCTTCCCGCGGAAACCTCCGCGGTACGAGCAACGCTCTAGTCTCTGCACCTTCCCCTGCCCGGCCGGGACAAGGGCTTGGCTCAGGATTACCTTTCTCCGTCCCGCGGAGGGAAGGCTTCCCTGAATTCACCCGGTTTTTCAACCACGATCTCTCGTGGAAGCTGCGATAACACAGCCACCCGCTCTGCCGATTGAGCTACCGAGGAGCAGGCTGGCGCAATATATCATGAGGACCCTAAAAATGCAATAGGCTGACCTATCTGGACTTGCTCAGAGAGTCGTCCGCCACCGAGCCTAGGGACGAGATGCCGGCTCGGAGCGCTTTTCTGCCAGATCTCCCCCGGTCGAGAAATGCTCGGCTTGAATCGCTCAGAACCGATAGCTGGCCTGTTTGGCCATTTTGCGGTAGTCGTCGCCTTCCATCTCGACGACCTTGCACATCTCGTAGATGCGCGAGCGCAGCCGCACCCCGATGCGGTCGATGAGGTTGTCGCCGCCCTTCTTGTAGAACGAGTCGCGCTTGTCCTCGTCCTCGTCGGTATCGGGGTAGTTCGTGGTGAAGATCGTCATCTTCTTGTGGTTGTAGCGGTGGTTGATGATATAGAAAACGGTCTCCTCGACCCAAGCCGTCGTCCGCTTGGCCCCCAGCTCGTCGAGGACGAGGACCTCCGATTGGAAGACCGGCCCGAGCACATCGGACTCGGACAGTGTCGAATCGGGCGTGAAGGTGCCCTGGATCTCGCGGATGAGGTCGCGGAAGTCGTAGAAGACGCAGGCCGCGTCCTTGGTCCGGACAAGCTCCTGGATAACGGCCACCGCCAGGTGGGTCTTGCCCACCCCGCAGGGGCCGATGTAGAGAAGACCGACGTCCTGGGCCGGGTAGTTCTTGACGAACTGGCGCGAGATCTTGAGGGCGTCGCGGTGCGAGGGGTTGTGAACCTCGAAATTGTCGAGGCTGCAGTTTTGATAGCGGCGCGGGATACGGGCCTGGTCGAAGAGCGACTTCTTCCATCGCCGGTCGAAGCACACGCAGCGTTTGGCCACTTGGGAGCCGCCGGCGTCCTCGAGCAGCCAGCCCGTCCCCTGACACTTGTCACAGACCTTCGGTTCGCTCAATTCAGGTAGCCTCGCAGGAGCTGGAGCGTGCGGGAGCGGCTGAGCTTCCTCATGGCCTTCTGCTCGATCTGGCGGATCCGCTCCCGGGTCAGGCCCATCTGGGCGCCGATCTCGTGCAGCGTCCGCGCCCGGTCGTCGTCCAGCCCGAACCTTAATCTTATCACAACCGCCTCTTTCTCATCCAGATGCCCCAGGGAATCCCGGATCTGCTGCCGGACCGAGTCCTTGATGATCTGGTACTCGACCGACGGCGAGGCAGTGTCGCTGATCTTGTCCTCGACCTCCCGATCGTCGTCGTCGATCCTGTCGCTCAAGGACAGGTTCCGCTCTCCGAGGATCTCCAGGTCCTCGATGTCCGACTCGGTCAGCCCCATGGCCCGGGCGATCTCCTCCCGGATCGGTTCGCGGCCCAGGGAGGTCTTGAGCTCGGCCGTCTTCTTCCTCATCAGCGAGATCTGGTCGGCCAGCTTCTGCGGGATGCGGGTGATGCGCGAATAGGTCGTCAGGGCGTGGATGATGGCCTGGCGGATCCACCAGACGGCGTAGGAAACGAAGCGGACACCCCGGTTGGGGTCGAACCGCTTGGCCGCCTCGATCAGGCCAACGTTGCCCTCGTCGATGAGATCGAGCAGCCCCAGCCCCATGCCCCGGTATTTCTTGACGTAGGAGACGACGAACTTGAGATTAGACTGGACCAGGGCCTGGAGAGCGTCCTTGTCGCCTTGGCGGATCCTTTCCCCCAGCCTCCTCTCCTCCTCATCGGTCAGGGGCGGGAATTTGGCGATGGCCTCGAGATAATGCTTGATGTTCTTGGACTCGAGGGTATCCATGCGTCACTCGTCGCCGTCCCCGACCCTCACGACGCCTGCCGGCCGGATGCTGACCAGGGCCCGCTTGCGGGCCTCGAACTCCTCCTCCTTGCCCTGGAAGAACTCCCTCTGGACGAAATCGAGCAGCTCGTTGACCTCGGCCTCGATCCGCTCGATCTTGGCCCTCATGTTGAGGATGACCTCGACCCCGGCCAGGTTCACGCCGAGGTCCCGGATGAGGTTGAGGATGATCTCCAGCCGCTTGAGGTCCTCGGCCGAATAGAGGCGGGTGTTGCCTTCGCTGCGCGAGGGCTTGAGCAGGCCCTCCCTCTCGTAGAGACGGAGGGTCTGGGGGTGGATGCCGTACATCTCGGCCACGCTCGAGATATGGTAGAAGGGCGCCTCCTGGCCCGCCTTGGCCTTGCGCGCTCGTTTCATCTCAATGAACCCCCATGGACTGTCTCGGATTCGGGCCCGCGATCGATTCGAGCTCCTTCATCAGCTCGCGGATCCGTTCGTTGTCGAACGGAGGAGGCACGATGTAGACCTCGGCAAAAGCGTCGCCCCGGCCTGTCCGTCCGGCCACCGGCGCCCCCTGCTCCTTGATGCGGAACTTCTGGCCCGACTTAGTCCCGGGCGGGAGGCGTATGGTCGTTCGGCCCCACAAGGTCGGCACCTCGATCTTGGCCCCCAGGGTGGCTTCGGGCACCGAGATGGGCACCCTGACCGAGATGTTCGCCCCCTCCCGCTTGAAGAACGCGTGGGGCGCGACCTCGATGACGATGTAGAGATCGCCTGAGGGGCCGCCGTTGCGCCCGGCGTTCCCGCGGCCCGGAACGCGGACCTTGGAGCCGTTGTCGACGCCGGGCGGGATGCGCACGGTGATGAGGTCCGAGATCTGGGTCGCGCCTTGGCCGCTGCAGGCCCGGCACGGCTCGCCGGGCGCTTGGCCCGCCCCCCGCACTCCGGGCACGGGCTCGAGAATTTCATGAACCCGCGCTGGACCGTGCCCCGGC
>DSDX01000102.1 GCA_011048485.1 Candidatus Aminicenantota bacterium
GCCCGGGGACGAGGTGACCGTCGTCGTCAAGGAACAGGGCAGGTTCGGCAAGCCGGAAGGCCGGATCGAGCGCATCGTCAAGAAACATCGGACCGGGCTCCTGGGCGTGTACGTCGAACGCAACGGCGCGGCCTATCTGCAGCCCTTCGATTCTCCCTCGACGGACGACATCCCGCTCAAGTCGCGCTCCAAGCTCCGGCCCGAGCCGGGCATGATCGTCGAGGCCGACCGCGCGACCCTCGCCCTGACCCGGATCTTCGGCCGGCCTGAGGAGCCAGGCGTGGACACCCGGGTCGTCGTCGAACGGTACGGCCTGAGGCCCGAGTTCCCCGCGGCGGTCGCGGCCGAAGCCGAGCGCGTCCCCGATCTCGATCCCGCTTCCGCCCTCGAAGGGCGCCGGGACTTTCGCGCTTGGACCACAGTGACGATCGACGGCGAAAAGGCCCAGGACTTCGATGACGCCGTCAGCGTCCGGCGCCTCGAATGCGGGGGATGGCGCCTGGGCGTCCACATCGCCGACGTCTCCCATTACGTCAGGCCCGGGAGCGCCCTCGACGTCGAGGCCCGGGCGCGGGGCACGAGCGTCTACTTCCCCGACCTGACCCTGCCGATGCTTCCCGAGCGGCTGTCCAACGGGCTTTGCAGCCTGCGGCCCCGCGAGCCCCGCCTCGCCGTCTCGGCGCTCCTCGACATCGACGGCGACGGCCGCGTCCGCAAGGCGGCCTTCACCCCCTCGATCATCCGCACAGCCCACCGGATGACGTATGCGTCCGTGTTCGCCATCTTCGAGGGGGACGGGGGCGAAAGGGCCCGCTACGCCGACGTCGTTCCCGACCTGCTCGAGATGCGCGAGCTGGCCGCCGTCCTGCGGGCCCGCCGGCTGGCCCGGGGCAGTCTCGACTTCGACATGGTCGAGCCCGAGCTCATCATCGAGTCCGGGCGGCTCCTGGCCGTCGCCGCCGCCGAGAGGAACGAGGCCCACCGCCTGATCGAGGAGTTCATGGTCGCCGCCAACGTCGCCGTCGCCTCGGACTTCGCGGCCAAGGGGATCCCCGCGATCTACCGCGTCCACCCCGCCCCGGACCCTGGGGACCTGGAGAAGCTCCGCGACTTTCTGCTCCGTTTCGGGCTGGCCCTGCCGGAGCCGGCCAAGATCCGGTCCAGGGACCTCCAACGGGTCCTCGAAAGGGCCAAGGGATTGCCCGGGGAGACATTCATCGGCCGCCAAGTCCTGAGGGCGATGAAGCTGGCCGTCTACTCGCCCAAGAATGTCGGCCATTACGGCCTGGCCAAGAAGGACTACACGCACTTCACCTCGCCCATCCGGCGCTATCCGGACCTGGTCGTCCATCGTCTCCTCAAGGCGACCCTGCGGCGGGAGCCCCAGGATGAGCTCGGGTTGGAGGCGGTCGCGGCCGACGCCTCCGAGAGGGAGAGGAACGCGGCGGACGCCGAACAGGCCCTGGTCGAATGGCGCATCCTGCGCCTTCTCAAGGGCCGCCTGGGCGACGACTTCGCGGGCCTCATCGTCGACGTCGTCAAGGCCGGCCTCATCGTCGAGCTTCCCGACTACTTCGTTGACGGGCTCCTGCCGTTCGGCGCGCTGAGCGGCGATCATGACCCCCGGCCGGCCGGCCGGCGTCTCCGGCCGAAGCGGCGTCGCAAGACCTTCGATCTGGGGGACCCCGTGCGGGTGACCCTGGTCTCCTGCGATCCGGCTTCGCGCCGCATGAGCTTCGTCCCCGCGCCGGATCCCGGGGAGGACGGGCCGTGAAGGCCTCCGCGTTCGACGCCGGGCTCGATTTCCCGCTGGGAACGGCCCAGGGGGACATCCGCGCCGAAGCCGTCTTCCTCGGCGGCGGCGTCCCGGCCCGGTTCCTGGACTACGCCCTGCCCGGCCGCAAGAGGGCCCCGTTCGTCCGCGTCCTGCCGGACCGTCCGATCGAGGTCAAGTGGGCGGATCCCTTCGAGGTCCGGGCCCCGGGGGGAGAGATCCTGGGCCGCGGTCGATGCCTCTTCCCCGGCGCCCCGCCGCCTCAGGAGCTCAAGCCGACAAGACGCAAGGCCCTTCTTGCCAGGCTCGAGCTCGGGGAGAAGGACATGATCCTGGCCCTGGCCGAGTTCGGCGGGCTCAAGGGCTTGAGAGGGGAGGACCTCGACCGCTTCTGCCGCCTGTCGAAGGGCCGCGTCGAGGGCCTGGCCGGAGCGCTCGAGGAGGAGGGCCTGGTCCGCATCCTAGGGTTCTCGCCCCTGCGTCTCGTCCACCGGGCCAGCCTGGATTTCCTGCGCGGCCGGATCGTCTCGTTCCTGACCCGCTATCACCGGACCCATCCGGGCCGGCGCGGCGCTCCTTTGGAGAGGATCGAGAAACGCTTCGAAACGCCCCGGGCGGTCCTCGTCCTGGCCCTCAAGCTCTTGGTCCGGGAGGGCCGAGTGGTCGAGGAGTCGGGCCTGATCCGGCTGCCCGATTTCCGCATCCCCCTCTCGGCCGCCGACGAGGCGACCCTGAAGGAGCTCGAAGGCATGGTCCTCAGCGGCGAGCTCGGCAGCGTGACCTTGGACGACATCCGGACGAAGCTCCATCTCTCCTACGGCAAGCTCCAGACCCTCCTGTCCGTCCTGGCCGAGCGCAAGAGGATCGTCGAGGGCATCGACGGGTTCATTCTCCATGCGAGCTGGCTCGACGAGATCGTCGCCGCGATCCGGGCCTCGGGGAAGCGCGAGCTGACGGTCGCCGACTTCAAGGCCATGACCGGCCTGTCGCGCAAGTACTCGATCCCCCTCTTGGAGCTTCTGGACAGCCTGGGCGTCACCCGCCGCAAGGGTTCGGTTCGGGATATCCTCAGGTAATCGTCCTTATTGGACCCGCTCCGATCTCTGCGGATCCTCTCGAGGCACGAGGCTATTTCGTCTCTTCGCCTTCGGGCTTCTCCGCGGCGGCCTCGTCCTCGGGCTTCTTCTTGAGGGCCGTCTTGAGCAGGTCGCCGAAGATGCCGAACTTGGGCCCTTCCTTCTCTTTCTTGGGGGCCGGCTTGAATTCCTCTTTCTTCTCCCGGGCGGCCCGCTGCTCGAGGGCCTCCTCCTCGGCTTCCTTGACGGCGGCCAGGGCCTCCTGGACGGATTCCTCC
>DSDX01000119.1 GCA_011048485.1 Candidatus Aminicenantota bacterium
GCATCGTCTCGGTGCCGGTCCTGATGTTCCTCTTCGCCTATCGCTTCCTGCGATCGGGCCGAAAGACCGGCTGGATCGGGGCCGCGGCGCTTTGGGCCATCCCGGCCGCGACGGTCGCCTTGGCCTTCACGAACGAGCGCCATCATCTCATCTGGTCGGGCTTTTCGTTGGTCTCGAACGGGAGGGAGCGGCTCCTCCTTTATGACCACGGAACGTTCTTCTGGGTCCACGCCGGCTATTCCTATCTGCTGCTTTTCGTCACGATCGTGTTCCTGCTGCTGGCTTATTTCCGCTTCAAGGGGCTTTATCGCAGACAGGCCCTGGCCCTCCTGCTGGCCTTTCCCCCGCCCTGGATCGCCAACGCGCTCTACCTGGCCGGGTTGGCCAAGGCCGACAAGGGTTATGACCTCACCCCGATCGCGTTCGCCCTGTCTGGCATGTTCATCCTCTGGGCCATGTTCCGTCTCCAACTTGTCGACCTCGTGCCCGTGGCCCGGGAGCGCGTCATCGACAGCATGGGCGAAGCGCTCTTCATCCTCGACGAGGCCGGACGGCTCGCGGCCACGAACCCGGCCGCCCGCGGTCTCATGGCCGAGGCCGGGGGGCCGGCCGAGACCGTTCCCGAATCGAAACTGCTGGGCCGCCCGGCCGCGGACCTCGTCCCCGGCTGGCCGGAGCTGGCCTCCGCGCTGGGCGCCCCGGACGCCAAAGAGTTCGAGCTCGCCCTCGGCAAGAACGACTCCGCCCGTTTTTATAACCTGCGCCTGTCCCCCCTCCTTGGCCAGGGGACGCTCGTCACGGGGTGGGTCGCCGTGCTCTACGACATCACCCGGGTCAAGAGGGCCGAGACCGAGGCCGTCGAGGCCCGCAACATCGCCGAAACGCTCCGCAAGGCCGGTCTGACCCTGAGCTCGAAGCTCGACTTCGAACAGATCTCCGCCCTCATCCTCGATCTCCTCAGGCGCGTCATCCCCTACGACATCGGGGCCTTCATGACCATCGAGGGGACGGAGCTCAGGCTGGCCGCCATCAAGAGGCCCAAAGACTCCTTGAACCTGATCGGGGAGACGTTCCCGGTCACGGGCTCGCGGCTCTGCAACATGGCCGTCCAGAAGAAGCAGCCGCTGATCAGCGCGATCAGCGGCCCGGACGAGGTCCTCCTGCCCCTCCGTCCCGACCAGGCCATCCACTCCTTCCTGGGCGCTCCTGTCGTCCTCCGCGAACGCGTGACCGGTCTCCTCGCCCTCTACAACTCGGGCGGCCGGGCCTTCACCGAGGAGGACGCGCGGGTGGCCGAGCTCTTCGCCAGCCAGGTCGCCATCGCTTTGGACAACTCCCGCCGCGTCGAGCTGATGGAGAAACAAGCCGTCACCGACGAGCTGACGGGGCTCTACAACCGCCGGGCCTTCGGCACCATGGGCGAGAGAGAGGTGGGGCGGGCCCGGCGCTATCAGCGTCCGCTGGCCCTGATCCTCTTCGACATCGACCATTTCAAGGACGTCAACGATTCCTACGGTCACCTGATGGGCGACCACGTCCTGGTCGTCTTGACCAGGCTCATCACCAAGACGACGCGGGCGACCGACATCGTCTGCCGCTACGGCGGCGAGGAGTTCATCGTCCTCATGCCAGAGGCCGGCCTCGAGGAGGGCCTGGCCATGGCCGAGCGCCTCCGCCAGGAGATCTCGCGGATGACCGTGGTCACGACCGAAGGCACGCTCTCCCTGACGGTGAGCTTGGGCGTGGCCGCGCTGCGGCGCGAGGAGGACGAGAACCTCGAGAGCCTCATCGCCCGCGCCGACCGGGCCATGTATCAGGCCAAGGCCGCCGGGCGGAACGCCGTCCGCGGCTGATCCTGGCCCGGAAAGAAGGGGCTGTGCTATAATGCCCCCTTTTCCGGAGGTGACCATGGCCCGCATTCGACCCTTCCGGGGCGTCCGCCCCCGCAAAGATCTCGCCCATCTCGTCGCCGCGCCGCCCTACGACGTCCTGACCTCGGACGAGGCCCGGGGGCTGGCCGCCGGCAACCCCTATTCCTTCCTCCATATCGGCAAGCCGGAGATAGACCTGCCGCCGGGGACCGACATCTACGCGGACGCCGTCTACGCCAAGGGCCGGGAGAACTTTGACCGCTTCCTCCGCGAGGGGACGATCGCCCAGGACGCGACGCGCAACTTCTACGTCTACCGGCAGGTCTGGGGCGACCACGTCCAAGTCGGGCTGGTCGCGGGCGCGTCCTGCCAGGACTACCTCGACGACGTCATCAAGAAGCACGAGCTGACCCGGGTGGACAAGGAGAACGACCGCATGCGCCACATCGAGGCGCTCAGGGCCCAGACCGGGCCGGTCTTCCTGACCTACCGCAGGACGGACGCGATCGACGCCCTCGTCGCCGAGGCCATGACCAAGGCGCCCGAGATCGACATCACGACCTACGACGGCGTCCGACATGTCCTCTACGTCGTCGAAGATCCGGCCCTCGTCGAGAGCATCCGAGGCGCCTTCGAAGCGCTCCCCACCTCTACGTCGCCGACGGCCATCATCGCTCCGCGGCCGCGACGAGGATCAAGGTCAAGCGGGACCGCGAGCGCCCGGGCCGGACCGGGGAGGAAGAGGACAACTTCTTCCTGGCCGTCATCTTCCCCCACAGCCAGATGAAGATCCTGCCCTACAACCGCGTCGTCCGCGACCTCAACGGGCTCGACCCGGAGGCCTTCCTGGCCCGGGTCGCCGAGACGTTCGACGTCCGCCCGGACGGCCCCAAGGCCCCGGCCAAGAGCCGCGCCTACGCCATGTTCCTGGAGGGCCGCTGGTACGGCCTCGAGCCCAAGCCGGGCACGTTCGACCCGGCCGATCCCATCGGCTCCCTCGACGTCTCCATCCTGCAGGCCAACCTCCTCGCGCCTGTCCTCGGCATCGCCGATCCCCGGACGGACAAGCGCATCGACTTCGTCGGCGGCATCCGCGGCACGGACGAGCTCGAGAAGAAGGTCCTGTCCGGCGGGTACGGCGTCGCCTTCTCCTTCTTCCCGACGACGATCGACCAGCTCTTCGCCGTGGCCGACGCGGGCCGGGTCATGCCCCCGAAGTCGACCTGGTTCGAGCCCAAGCTCAAGGA
>DSDX01000122.1 GCA_011048485.1 Candidatus Aminicenantota bacterium
ACCTCGTAGACGCCCGAGGGGAGCGAGAACAGTCGATAGTTCCCGTCCCCGTCCGTGACCGCCGTCGCCGTGCCGACCAGCCGCGGGCTCTTCGCTTCGACCGAAACGCCGGGAAGCGGAGCGCCCGTCGTATCCGTGACCTTGCCCGTCATTTGGGAGGTCGGAACGAGCTGGGCGAAGGCGACCCCGGTCATGAACAGGGCCAGGATCGCGATGATGAGTCTTTTACTCATGTAACGAATTCCTCCTAGATGTCATTGATGAAAAACCCATAAGCCGCCGGCCGCTGGAGGGCCCGTGAACGGCCCGCGGGGCGCGCGGCCCGGGACAGGAACTGAACGGTCCCGTCCCTCCCATTGGCCTCATGCGTTCGCCTACTCTTGCTCTCACCTCCTCGCTTAGTAAGATCATGTGATGACACACCTATTTTGGACTTTTATTTAGCAAAGTTCATGCCAAGCGGGCCTAGCTATTAAAATATTAATTATCAATGATTTAACAATACATTCGTCCCACTCGTCCTACGATAAATTGGACTTATCCAAAAAATTGGATTCCCTTCGAACATTTTGACTTCCCGTCGATGAGGACGGCGGGGAAGACCGTCTATCTTGAGCCCCGGCCGAGGCCTGCGGCGCCCTTGCGGTTGACGGGTCCCTTCGAGGGGCCTATACTTGAAGGGTCAAGTCTCTCGCGATCGGAGGTCGGCCATGAACCCACGGACCAGAAGGCGCGCCGCATGCGCCGCGGGCGTTATCATCGCTTCAGTCCTGGCGGTCGCGGCGCCCCTCTCCGCCGCGATCCCCAGGAAAGACACCTGGTACACCCAGCACTACATCATCATGCAGGACTTCGAGCGCAAGCTCTACCGCGATCTCTCGGCCGAGGGCCGCAAGGCCTTCCAGGAGCTCTTCTGGGCCGCCCGGACGTCCGAAGCGAGAGCCAGGTTCCAGTCCCGCCTCGACTATGTCCTCCTGAACTTCAAGACCGAGAACCGCAAGCAGCCCTGGAACACGGACCGCGGCCGGACCTACCTCCTCAACGGCAGCCCGGCTTCGGTCGACTACGACCAGAACACGAGCTGGGCCATGACCATGACCCCCGGCCAGGTGTCCGAGTCCGCCGGCCGGAGCAACGAGGACCTGGGCGCCAACCGGGCCGAGATCTGGGTCTATCCCTACGACCAGTACTTCGTCAAGTACACCTTCGCCTTCGTCCAGCCCAACCAGTGGCGCAGGACCCAGACCACGGGCAACCGCTATCTGGGCGAGCTCGAGGACTTTAACAAGGTCGTGACCTTCGGCATCGTCGACGAGGCGGCCTACAAGCAGGCCCTGGACGGCCTGGACAAGAAGAAGTAGCGGGCCGGCGGACGGGAGAGACCGGCCCTGCGCGAGCTTCTCGTTCTTGCCGCCTGTTTGGGTCTTTTCCTTCTCTATCTCACGGTCGAGAGGGTCCGCCTCGACCGGGCCCTTCGCCGGGTCCCCCGCCGGATCGCCGTCGCCGGGACGAGGGGCAAGTCGAGCGTCACCCGTCTCGTCGCGGCCGGCCTGCGGGCCTCGGGGGCCCGGGTCCTGGCCAAGACGACGGGGTCGAGACCCGTCCTCATCCTTCCCGACGGTTCCGAGCGCGAGATCGACAGGGCCGGGCCGGCCTCCGTCCGCGAGCAGGTCCGCCTCGTCGGTCTGGCCGCTTCGGCCGGGGCGGACACGCTCGTCGCCGAGATGATGAGCATCGGCCCCGAGTGCCTGGACGCGGAGTCCCGGGGCATCCTTCGGCCCGGGACGCTCGCCCTGACCAACGCCCGGCTCGATCATCTCGATGCGATGGGGCGGGACAAGGCCGCCGTCGCCCGGACCCTGGCCTCGGCCTTTCCCCGGCGGGCCGAGGTCTTTGTCCCGGAGGAGGAGGTCGTGCCCGCCTTCGAGGAGGCGGCCGCGCGGACGGGTTCGCGGCTGCGCCCGGTCGCCCGGGCCGGGGGGCAAGGCGGCGGGCCCGAGCGCGCGGGCCCCGGGCCCCTCGGCGAATTCGAGCCCAACCTCCGCCTGGCCCGGGCCGTGCTTGGCCACTTGGGCGTCGACGGCGCGGGCATCGCGAGGGGCCTGGCCGGGGCCGCTCCCGACCCCGGCAGCCTCCGCGCCTGGCGCGTCCCGCTCCCGGACGGTCCCCGTAACGCCTTGTGTATCAGTCTGTTCGCCGCCAACGAGCCGGAATCCTCGGCCGCCGTCCTGATCAAGGCCAGGGAGGCCGTGCCGTTCGCCGGGCGGCCGCTCGTCGGGATCCTGAGCCTGCGAGAGGACCGCGGCGACCGGACGCTCCAATGGGTCCGCGCGGCCGGCCAGGGCTTCTTCCGGGACTTCGCCTTCGTCGTCCTCGTCGGCCCGCCGTCCGCCGCGGCCCTCCGGAAGATCCGCCGGGCCCCCGCGGCAGGCGGCCCGGCCTATTCCCGCGTCGGCGCCTCGTCCCCCGAGGTTTTGATGCGGCGCATCGCCTCCCTCACCGAGGACGAGCCCGTCGTCGTCGGGCTCGGCAACTTCGTCGGCCCCGGCGACGCCCTCGTCCGGTACTGGTCGAGAACGGGAACGGAACATGATCGTTGAAACGCTTCTCATCGGCCTCGTCCTGGCCCTCCTCTGGGCCGAGGTGACGGACGTCTCTCCCGGCGGCATCATCGTGCCGGGCTACTTCGCCCTCTACCTCGACCAACCGCTCCGCGTCGCTGCGACGCTGGCCGTGGCCCTGCTGACCCTGGCCGTCTACCGCCTGCTGGCCGGGCGCCTGATCCTCTTCGGCCGGCGCCGCTTCGTCCTGATGGTCCTCGTCGGGGCGGTCCTGGCCCAGGCCTGGCTTCTCGTCCTGCCGGGCGTCTTCGCCGCGCCGGCCGGACTGCGGGCCATCGGCTGGATCGTCCCCGGCATCCTGGCCTCGGGCCTCGTCCGCCAGAAGCCCGCGCCGGTCCTGGCCTCGCTCCTGGTGGTGGCGACCCTGACCTTCGCCGTGTCCAAGCTGGTGGCGCTCCTGTGATCCGCCCGGCCCGTCGTCGTCCCCACACGGCGGTCTACGCCGCCGCGCTCCTGAGCCTGATCTATCTCGCCGTCGGCTGGTTCCTCGCGGCGC
>DSDX01000145.1 GCA_011048485.1 Candidatus Aminicenantota bacterium
CACCAATAGATGTCGTCGTCCCGGAGGTCGAGGGCCCATTTGGCCGTGAGGTACTGGGAGATGAGGGAGTAGTGGACGTGCTTGACGCCCTTGGGCATGCCGGTCGTGCCCGAGGTGTAGTGGAGGACCGAGGGCGATTCGGCCTTGGTCGGATGGATGTCGAACGTTTCGACGGGCGCGGACTTCTCGAGCGAGAAGGCGACCTCGCGGTCCCGGAGGGGGGCCGCGCCGTCGTGGTCGACGATGATGATATGGCGGAGGTGGGGCATCTTGGCGAGGATCTTGCGGACCTTGGGGGCGTGCTTTTTCTGCGTGATCACGGCCGCGGTCTCGGCGTTGGACAGGCGGACGAGGAGCGACTCGTCGCCGAAGGCCGAGAAGAGCGGCTGGGCGATGGCCCCGGTCTTGAGGATGCCCAGGAACCCGAGATAGAGCTCGGGGACCCGGTCCAGGAACAGGCAGACGCGCTCCTCGGGCTTGATCCCGAGATCCCGCAGGAAAGCGGCGATGGTGTTCGTGGCCAGCCGGATGTCGTTGTAGGTGTAGGTCTTCTCGACGCCCGTGTGGCCCTCCCAGTAGAGGGCGACCTTGTCGGCCTTGCCTTGCCGGCAGATGCGGTCGGTGCAGGACCAGCCGATGTTGATGACGTCGCCGGGCTTATAGCCGAGCTCCTCCTCGGCGATGGACCAGCTGAAGTTCTTGACGCGTTCGTCGTAGGAGCCGATGTTCGACATGCGCTTTTTCTCTCCGTTCAGGGGGATTGCGGGGCCTTCTCGAGGACGACCACGGCCGAGGCCACGTCCTTGATATGGGTCAGCGAGACCTCCATGGCGGCGATGCCGTGGGCCTCGCAGAAGGCCTTGACCTTGCCGTGGACGACCAGCTCGGGCTTGCCCAGGGCGTTGTTGACGACTTCGATCTCGGAGAACTTGTGGCCGCCCGACCAGCCCGTGCCCATGGCCTTGAGAAAGGCCTCCTTGGCGGCGAAGCGGGCGGCGAAGTGCAGGGCCGGCCGGTGCTTGGACTCGCAGTAGGCGATCTCGGTCGGGGTGAAGAGCTTCTTTTTGAGGTTCTCGGTGCGGACGAGCTTGTCCTCGACCCGCTGGACCTCGATGATGTCCGTCCCGGCCCCGAAAATCAAGTAGTTATGCGCCTTTCGTTCGTGGATATCCGGCCCGCAAAAACGGACCTTTATTATAGATAAGCGGGCCAAAATGTCAAAGCATCAAGAGGCTCGACGCCCGCGCGATCCCGCCCCTCGGGCGCGACTTTTGCCGTCCCGGCCTCAGTAATTCTCGGCCAGGACCTCATAGTGCGCCCGGGCGTGCTTGCAGGCCGGGCACATGTCCGGGGCCTCGGGGCCTTCGTGGACGTAGCCGCAGTTGGTGCAATGCCACTTCACGGACGCCGGCTTCTTGAAGACTTCTCCCGCCTCGATGTTCGCGGCCAGCTTGAGGTACCGCTTTTCGTGGAACTCCTCCACTTCGGCGATCTCCTTGAAGGAGTCCGCGATCTCCGGGAAGCCCTCGGCCCGGGCCGTCTTCTCGAACGTGGCGTAGAGATCGCTCCACTCCATTCTTTCCCCGGCCGCGGCCGCTTCGAGATTGGCCTTGGTATCCCCGATCGTCTCGGCTGGATAAGTGGCGGTGATCTCCACCTCGCCGCCCTCCAGGTACTTGAAGAAGACCTTGGCGTGCTCCCGCTCGTTCTCGGCGGTCTCCATGAAGATGTTCGCGATCTGCACGAAGCCGGCCTTGCGGGCCGCGCCGGCGAAGTACGTGTAGCGGTTCCGCGCCTGGGATTCCCCGGCAAAGGCTTTCATCAGGTTCTTCTCGGTTGCGCTGCCTTTGATCGACTTGGCCATTTCGAGTGCTCCTTTCTTTGTCCTAAGCTCCATCCCGACGGCCTTTGATCTTGGGGCCAAGGGCCATCCCTCTCCTTCGGACAGGCCGTCGGCCCATCCTCGTCATGCGGGGGAAGCTTCCCCCCGAAGGATCGTCTCCAGAGTACGCGGTCCAGCCGTCCAAATCAAGCCGGGCGAATGTCCCGGGCAAACCCGGTCGGGACGTTCTCCCCGCACGGCTCGTCTTCTCGCCCCGACCCTCATCCCGGCAGGCCGGGCGAAGCGCCTTAAAGACGTTCTATGACGGCCTTGAGCTTGTCACGGACCTCGAGGCCGATGGTGCCCAGCTCGATGTTGTGGACCGAGGCCATGGAGGCCAGGGGGTCGATAGCCGCGACCTCGACGCGGCCCGGAGCATTCTCCTGGACGATGACGTTACAGGGCAACATGGTCCCGATCTTGTCTTCGGTCGTCAGGGCCTTGTAGGCGAAGCGAGGGTTGCAGGCGCCGAGGATGCGATAGGGCCGGAAATCGACGCCGAGCTTCTCATGGAGAGTCGCTCTGACGTCGATATCGGTCAGGACGCCGAATCCTTCCGTCTTGAGCTCAGCCTTGACCTTTTCGACAGCCTGGTCGAAGGGCAGATCGAGGACCTTGCTGAAATAGTAGCTCATCAGGCCTCCTGATCGCCTCGTGCCCCTTGACATCCCAGCGGGCCGGACCCGGCCGTCAGATGTTTCCAGATCTTGCGGATATTCTCGGCGTGGACGGTCCGGCCCAGGCTGTCCTTGATGTTCCGGGGGGCCAGATCGGGATACCTCGAAGCGAGGTCAAAAGCGCACCGGGCCTCTTCCAAAGTCTTGCCGTCCTGGAAGGCCCGGGCCAGGCCGTTCCAGAGATCGAACGCGTAGCGGACCTGAGTTTCGAGGTCCGCCCGGGTCATGACCGCGCCGTGACCGGAGACGACCGTTTCGCAGAGACCCGGCTCCCCCAGGACCTCATCCAGCACGGCCCGCCAGCGCTCCACGTCGGGATCGAGCCATTCGTTGAAGCCGGGGAGCCCATCCTTGAAAAAGAGATCGCCGACGAAGAGTATCCCGTCCTCAGGGGCCAGGACGACGATATCGGAGATCGTGTGGGCCCGGCTGTAATACGCCAGACGGAAGGTCATGTCTCCGCAGTGAAGTGTCATCCGGTCCGTAAAGGTCAGGTCGGGAAGCGTGTCCTCGAGGAACTCGGCGGCGACGCCTACCTGGCCGAGGG
>DSDX01000197.1 GCA_011048485.1 Candidatus Aminicenantota bacterium
CCGGGGAGAAGACCGTCGCGTTCGATAAGGCCGACATCGCGGCCAGGGGGACGATCGACGCCGCCCGGAAGAGCGGGGCCCTGGAAACGCTCGAGGTCCGGCTCCCCGGCCTCGCGCCCCTTCGCTTCAAGGGCAAGCTCGGGCCGGGGATGAACGGCGCCCTCGAGATCGAGGCCGACAGCCGGGGACTCGATATCGCGGCCCTGCGGGGCGTCGCCGGGCCATTCATTCCCGGGGCCGTCGGCGGCTGGGATCTCGCCGGCGCTCTCGATCTCTCCCTCTCGGTCCGCCGTCCCGCGGCCTCGCCCGGCGATTGGCGCTTCGCCGGCTCTCTCGCGTTCACAGACACGACGTTCAACGATCCCTCGTTCACGATCGCCGGCGAGGGGCTCGATCCCGTCCTCGCTTTCGAGGGGGCGGGATCGGCCGCCGGGGGCCTCGCGCTCAGCGGCAGCCTGGAGATCGAGCGAGGCGAATCGCTGTGGAAGTCGGTCTACATATCCTGGAGCGAGCACCCGCTCAGGCTGACGGCGTCAGGACGCTACGAGACCGGCCCGGGCGTGCTCGAAGGCCTCCGGGCCAGGGTGTTCCTGCCCCAAGTCGGTTCGGTCGACATCGCCGGACGGGCGGAGTTTGGGGCCGAGCCTTCGTTCGATCTCACGGCCGAGGCCGGTCTGAGCCTCGGACCGGCCTATTCGCTTTACACCGAGGCGGGCGTCTCGGAGGAGGCGCGGACGAGGATCGAGGGCAAGCTCGAAGCGGACCTGCGGCTCCGCAAGTCAGGCGAAGGCCTTTCGGCCGGGGGGCGGGTCCGTCTTTCCGATACGAACATCGAGCGGCCCGGGACGGAGACCTTCATCCTCGGCCTGGAGGCCGACCTCCCGCTCCTCTATGAATCCAGTCTCTCGCGCCGAGAGGGAGGGGCCCCATTGGGACCGCTCCCCGGAGCGCCGACCGCGCCGCTCTCCGCCGACGCCCCGCTCCCGGAGTCGGGCCGGGTGCGCGTCGGGGAGTTCCGCAATCCCTTCCTGAGCCTCAAGGCCGTGGACCTCTCCGTCCGGGCCGGCCCCAATGCCCTGGCCGTCGAACCCGTCGCCCTGGATCTCTACGGCGGCCGGCTCGAGCTCGGCCGGACGATCTTCAGCCTCGACCTGGCCTCCGGCGCGTTCCAGGGAGTCGGTTCCCTCGCCCTCCGCGACATCGATATCGCGAGGTTCCCCATCGAGTCCCCCCAGTTTCGGCTGACCGGGACGGTCCGGGCCGAGTTCCCGCGCTTCGATGTCGGCCCCGACAGGATCGCCCTGTCCGGCCGGGGCGAGGCCAGCGTCTTCGGCGGCACGATCGTCCTCCGGGACCTCGGGGTGTCGGACCCGTTCGACCCGGGCCGGTCCATCTCGCTCAACATCGACCTCGTCGAGCTCGATCTCAAGAAGCTCACGAACGAGGTGCCGTTCGGCGAGGTGACCGGCATCGTCAGCGGCGAGGTCCGCGACCTGGTCATCACCTACGGCCAGCCGGAGAGCTTCTTCTTCCGCCTCGAGTCGGTGCCCCGCAAGGGCGTGGCCCAGACGTTCAGCCTCAAGGCCGTCGACAACCTGACCGTTCTCAGCTCCGGCCAGCAGGCCTCGGCCGGGACGGGAGGCTTCTGGATGCGCTTCATCCGCGGCTTCCGCTACGAGAAGCTGGGCCTCGTCAGCACGCTCCGCAACGACACGTTCACGCTCAACGGGACGATCAAGGAGGGCGGCGTCGAATACCTGGTGAAGAAACCGGCCCTTTTTGGTATAAGTGTGGTGAACCGGGAGCCCGACAAGGTCATCAGCTTCAAGGAGATGACCGGCCGGCTCAAACGGATCGGCCAGTCCGAGAAATAGCGAAGCTTCGCAAGGAGGATGAGAGCATGAGAAAACGATACGCCTGGGGGGCGGCCGCCGTGGGCGGGCTCGTCCTGGTCCTGGCCTGTATTACGGTCAATATCTACTTCCCCGAGGCCACGGTCAAGCAGGCCGCGGCCGAGATCGTCGAGGAGATCCGCAAGGAGGAGATCGAGAAGAAGGCGCCCGCCGCCGCTGAGCTGCCGGGTCTGCGCGAGGCTTCCTCCTTCGCGCTCGTCCCCGCCGCTTACGCCCAGGAGGCGACATCGGTCTCGACGCCGGCCATCCGGGCCCTCAAGGAGTCGATGAAGGCCCGCTTCCCCACGCTCAAGCCCTACTTCGACGCCGGGCAGATCGGCGAGTCGAACAAAGGCCTGCTGGACATCCGCGACGAAACCGGCCTCAATCTCCAGGCCAAGGCCGCCCTGCGGAACCTGGTCAAGGACGAGAACGCCGACCGAACCAAGCTCTACGCCGAGGTGGCCCAGGCTCTCAACATCGAGGCCAGCCAAGTCGAAAAGATCCAGAAGATCTTCGCGGCCGAATGGGCCAAGACGGCCGCCGCCGGCTGGTGGGTCCAGCAGGAGGATGGCGCCTGGGTCAAGAAGGACTGACGGCGACATCCGGCGCCGCTTGGCAGGCGCCCGGGGAATGGTCCAAGGCCGGGACGGTCCCGGCGAGCCGCTCGTTGACTTGTCGGGGGGGGGCGTATAGAATCAAGTCCCTGGGTCAGTGACCAAGGGCGACAGCGGGGGCGCGGGTCCGCTTTCACAGGCGGGCGGCCGTGTCCCGGGACCGGACGCGAGCCAAAGGAGGCCATCGATCATGTCGGATTTTGTCAGCGATTTCATGAGACAGTTCGGGCCGGACGTGAGCCGGCAGCTCAGCGCCAGTCTCGGCGTCAAGCCAGAAGAAGCCAGCCGGCTCCTCCCCCAGGTCATCCCGATGATCATGGGCGGGCTGAAGAAACAGATGGAGACGCGCGGCGGGGCCCAGCGCCTCGACCATATCCTCAACAAGTACGGTCGCGAGGACGTCCTCAACGACATCGGCGGGACCATCGCCGCCAAGGCCCGTGAAGCCAACCCGGACCCCCAGCTCGGGGGCCTGCTCGGACAATCGGGCGTCCAGGCGTCCCAGATGTTCGGGCAGATGCTCGGACTGAGCTCCCAGAAGGCGATGAGCCTCATCCCCATGCTGGCCCCGCTCATCCTC
>DSDX01000373.1 GCA_011048485.1 Candidatus Aminicenantota bacterium
ACCATGCAATCCAGGGTCGAGTTGCCCATCAGCCTGTTTTTGCCGTGGACGCCCCCCGACACCTCTCCGGCGACGAACAGTCCCTTGATGTTCGTGGCCCCCTGGGGGTCCGTCTCTACGCCGCCGTTCTGGTAATGGAGGGTCGGAAAGACCAGGACCGGGTCCTTGATCATGTCGATATCGAACCGCTTGAACATCCGGACCATGGCCGGGAACGCTTTTTCCGTGCTGCCTTTCCCGTGGAGGATGTCGATGAGCGGGGTATCGAGCCAGACCCCCTTCATCCCCGTCGGCGAGGTCACACCGTTGTCCCGGATGTAGCATTCGCGGATGAACGCGGCCGCCTCGACATCGCGGGGCTCTAAAGGAAAGACAAATTCCTCGCCTTTCACGTTGAGCGGCTGGGCCCCGCTCGTCCTGAGCTTCTCGGTCAAAAGCAGCCCGATGATTTGCTGGGGATAGGCCGCCCCTGTCGGATGGTACTGGACCGTGTCAGTATCCCTGAGGCGGGCCCCTGCCCGGTAGGCCATGACCGGGCCGTCATAGGTCGCGCCATAATGGTTGGTCGTCGGGAAACCCCGGATGTGGAGCCGCCCGAATCCCCCCGTGGCCAGCACGGTCGCCTTGGCCCGGACGACCTTGTATCCCTCCGTTTCGATGTTCCATAGCAGGGCCCCCACGACTTTAGACTCTTCGTCGGTGAGCAACTCGATGGCCGGGTAGAACTCGAGGACGGGGATGCCGCGGTTGCGGAATTCGTCCCGGATGACGCGCAACTCTTCCATGCCCGTGTAATCTGCGCAGGCGTGGAGGCGGCGCCGGGACGTGCCGCCCCCCGTCAACTCCACGAACAGGCCCTTGTCGTCCTTGTCGAAGACGGCCCCGAGCTCCTCCAGCCAATGGACGACGCCGGGGGCGTCCTCCACCAGTCTTCGGACGACCTCAGGCTTGTTGGCAAAGTGGCCGCCCCCCATGACGTCGATATAGTGGATGATTGGGGAGTCCTGGGGCCGGTCGGCCGCCTGGGTCCCGCCTTGGGCCATCATGGAGTTCGCGTCCCCGTGGCGGAGCTTGTTCGCGAGCAAGATCCGATCGGCGGGGATCCCGTGGTCGTTGGCCAGGAGCGCGGCGCTTGTGCCGGCCAGGCCGCCGCCGATGATCAGGATGTCGACATCGTGATCGGGATGGGCGAGATCGACGCGCCCCGGCTCGATCAACGGATAGGCCTCGAGAAGGTCGGCGACCTCGTTGGGCATGAGATCCCCGCGGTTGGGCCCGACCTTGACCGTCCTCTTGCCTCCGGGCGCGTAGTCGGGGTGGCAGAGCTCGAGGATCTCCTCCCTTTCCTTCGGGGTCATCTGCGGAGGCAGCTTGCCGATCCGCCTCGGCCGCGTCTCGACGACGCGGGCGATCGAGGCCCGCATGCTTTCGGGATAGCCCTCGATGAATATCAGCTCGGCCATGGTTCGGCCTCCTTAATAGACTTCCCGGGAGCGCTGCTGTTCGGTATAGATCTCCCTGAGGTCCTTCTCACCCAACCCCATGACGCGCTGGAACTCTTCGTCGAAGGCCCTCTCCTCGAGCTCCTGGATCCGCTTCTTCAGGTTCGTCTCGAGGGGCGTCCCGTTCCGCCCGTACATTCTTCGGACGAATTGGGCCATGTGATACTGGACGATCTCCGCGGGGCAGCGGATGGCGCAGAGGCCGCATTGGATGCATTCGAACGACCCTTCGGCGACAGCTTTGAAATCGCCCCGGAGAGCGGCCTGGACATAATCCATGACCTGAAGGTCCTGGGGGCAGCTCTTCGTGCAGGTGTTGCAGCTGACGCACCGGGCGATGTCGGGGAAATGCGCCATGATGGCCGAGGCCTCATACGCTTCCTTGGCGAGATCGTAGTGGGGCTTGACCGCAGGCGAGAACGGGATCTGGACGAGGTACATGCCGTCCTCGACCCGGGTCTGGCAGGCCATGGCCGTCCGGAGCTTGTACTCCCCTTCCCTCCGGTAAACGGTCGAGCAGGCCCCGCAGAAACCGGCCCGGCAGCCGCAGCTCCGGACCATGCGGTAGCCGGCGAACTCGATGGCCTGCATGATCGTCAGATCGGCCGGGACCCGGTAGGTCTTCCCCATGATATGGATGTGGACCCAGTGCTCGATGTCCTTGTCCTCGACACCCGAGATGACCGAACGGCTGGCGTTCCGGACGCGCTCCATCACGCTGATCTTCTTGTCCGCCATGATCGACCTCATCAGAGAAGTTGTTTGGTTTTCAACAGCGGCCGGGGGTCCACCGCGTTCTCCTCGAACCCGCAGGCCTTCTCGTCCGCCCCGAGGGCCAGGGCCATGAGCTGGGTGAAGTAGAGGACCGGCAGGGGCGCGAACTCGGCGTGCCTCTCGACGATCTCCCTCTGCCTGTCCGCGAGGTTGAACATGCAGAGGGGGCAGCTCGTGACGACGGCCTCGGCGCCCTCGGCCCGGGCCCTCCGGAGGATATCGTGAGACAGCTCCGCGGCCGCGGACTTGTCGCGGACCGTCTGGTAGCTGCCGCAGCAGCGCATCTTATAAGGATTGTCGACGACCTCGGCGCCGAGCGCCCGGCAGAGGGATTCCAGGACCGTGGGGGCCTCCGGGTCGTCGATGCCGGCCTCCTTGGGTCGCAGCAGGAGGCAGCCGTAGTAGGGGGAGACCTTGAGCCCCGCGAGGGGCTTGCGGACCTTGTGGGCGATCGCCGGGAACCCGATATCCCTCAAGACTTCCAGGAAATGGAGGACCCGGACGCGGCCCCCGTAGTCCGGCTCGAGATACATGAAATCGTTGATCTTCTTCAGCTCCTCCGGGTTCTGGACGACCCGCAGGTTCGACCGTTTCAGGACATGGAAGCACATCGAGCACAGGGTGACCACGCGGTAATCCTTGTCCAGCTCGCCACGGTCATTCATCTCCTCGACACGGACGAGGTCCCGGATGGGGGCGACATGATGGATCAGGTCGTCGCTCGTGAGCGAGGTGACGGTCCCGCAGCAGTTCCACCGGGGCAGCTCGGCCAGCTCGAGCCCCAGGGCGGAGG
>DSDX01000243.1 GCA_011048485.1 Candidatus Aminicenantota bacterium
AAGGGCCGGGCCAAGGTCATGGACTTCGGTCTGGCCAAGCTCCGGAGCGGGCTGTCGCTGACGAAGAGCCGGACGACGCTGGGGACGATCGCCTACATGTCGCCGGAGCAGGCGCAGGGGGAGGAGGTCGACGGCCGGACCGACATCTGGTCGCTCGGGGTCGTCCTCTACGAGATGCTGACGGGGGAGCTTCCGTTCAAGGGGGACCACGACCAGGCCGTTGTCCACGCCATCCTCCACCGCCAGCCGGCGTCCCTGAATAAGGCCAAGCGCGACGTGCCATCCGGACTGGAGGAGATTGTCTTTCAAGCCCTGGCCAAGAAACCGTCCGCCCGCTACCGGACCATGGAGGAGCTCGCGGAGGACCTCGAGGCCGTGGCCCGAGGCCTCGAGCCGCTCAGGGCCAGGCCGGCCCACCCCGAAAAGTCCATCGCCGTGTTGCCCTTCATCAACGACAGCCCGGACCAGGAGAACACTTATTTCGTCAACGGGGTGATGGAGGAGATCCTGAACAACCTCCAGAAGATCAAGGCGCTCCGGGTCATCTCCCGCACTTCGGTCGAACAATATCGGGAGAGAAAGAAGTCCATCCGGGAAATCGCCGAAGAGCTCGGCGTGAACTACATCGTGGAGGGCAGCGCGCAGAAATATGGCCCGGCCTTCAGGCTGAGGACCCAGCTGATCCTGGCCGCTGAGGAGACCCATCTCTGGGGGGAATCGTTCCAGCAAAAGATCACCAATGTTGAGGATATCTTCAACATCCAGATCAAGATCGCGAAATCCATAGCTGAAGAGCTCAAAGCGCTTATATCTCCTGAAGAGAAGAAACTTATCGAAAAGATACCGGTTGCCGATCTCGCCGTATACGATGAATACCTGAAAGCCCGCTCTTACTGGAATGATTTTAGAAAAGATTCATTAACTAAAGCCCTGGATTATCTGAATAGTGCGATTGAAAAAGAATCGCACTGGGCGCCTCTTTATGCAGGCCTGGCGGAACTCTGGATGTGGATACAACAAGCCGGGTATGAACCACCTTCTGTTGCCGCTCCAAAAATTTACGAGAACCTTAACAAAGCGATGGAGCTGGATCCGGATCTTGCTGAGGTTCATTATCTCAGCGCCATGATCGCTCATTTGGTGGAATGGGACTGGGAGAAGAGCGAAAGAGAGTTCGTGAGGACCCTGGCCATAAATCCCAACGACTCCTACTCGAGGTTGTTGTATTCACAGCTGTTGTTGATCCTGCAAAGGAATGATGAAGCATTGGCACAAAGAGAGCTGGCGGTGAGCCTCGATCCGTTGAATCCTGCTGCGAAATTGATCTATTCAGGAACACTGGTGCTGGCAGGCGATTTCAAAGCCGCCTTGTCTGTCGCAGAGGAGCTTGTGGCGGTCAATCAGGAGGACATGAGCGCCAATGCTATGCTTGAAATAGCCGCTTACAGGTTAAAGGAATACGACAAAGTCATGAGATCGGCGAAATATTCACTTCCGTTTGCAATTGAGGAAGACGTTTATGAAGGAATTATGAGAATTTATAATGATTCAGGTATTGTTGCGGCATATGAAGAAATAATAAAACATTTGGAGAAATATGTTGAAAACAATCCCATTTGCTTTGCTGAAATGTCAAGGAGATACCTTATTGTTAATCAACCTGATAAAGCCATGGATTGGATCGAAAAGGGCTTTGAGATCCACGACCCGCAAATGACATATATCGCCGTGTCAGCGCGACTTTTTGAACAATTGTACGGGAATCCCAGGTTCATCGCTATATGTAAGAAAATGAACCTTCCGCTTCCGGAATAGGGAATGAAACCGGCATTCGGGAGGAGAGCATGATGATCTTGTGCCCTCATTGTCAGGCCGAGAACAGGGATGACTCAAAATTCTGCGGCAACTGCGCGGCTCCGCTGAGCGCATCGGATCCAGAGGGCGCCTCCCTGACGAAGACCCTGGTGACGCCCGCTCCCGCCGTTTCGAAGGACACCGTCATCGCCGGGAAGTACCTGGTCATCGAGGAACTGGGCCGCGGAGGCATGGGGATCGTCTACAGGGCCGAGGACACCCGGCTCAAGCGGACCGTGGCCTTGAAGTTCCTGCCGCCTGAGCTCGTCCACATCCCCGAGATCAAGGACCGCTTCATGCGGGAGGCCCAGGCCGCCGCGGCCCTGGACCATCCCAATATCTGCACCGTCTACGAGTTCGACCAGGCCGGCGGGAACGCCTTCATCTCCATGGCCTATATCGAAGGCCAGAGCCTGAGGAAGAGGATCGACTCGGGCCCTGTCGAGCTCGAGGAGGCCCTTCGGATCGCCACCCAGGTGGCCGAGGGCCTGCAGGAAGCCCACAAGAGAGGGATCGTCCATCGGGACATCAAGAGCGCCAACATCATGATCGACGCTCGAGGCCAAGCCAAGACCATGGACTTCGGTCTGGCCCGGGTCGCGGGGGCCACCCTGATGACCCGGGAAGGTACGACCATGGGGACGGTGACCTACATGTCCCCCGAGCAGGCCCAGGGCAAGGAGGTCGACCATCGGACGGACATCTGGTCCTTCGGCGTGGTCCTCTACGAGATGCTCACGGGCGAGCTTCCGTTCAAGGGCGAGCATGAGCTAGCCATCATCCACTCGATCCTCAAGGATAAGCCCAAGTCCATCATAGAACAGAAGGCCGACATCCCCTCGACGATCGAACAGGTCGTGTTCCGGGCCCTCGAGAAGGATCCGGACAAGCGATACCAGCAAATAGACGAACTTTTGGACGACCTGAAATCCATCACCGCGGGGATCGTCCCGGAGGAGATCAGGGTAAGGCTGAGAAAGGAGAAGCTTCGCCGGCGGCGGAAAGCGATCCTCTACGCAGGGGCCGGTAGCCTGGTCATCGTGGCGGCGGTTTTGGTCCTGACCTTCTTCCCCGGCCGCGCCGAAGCCATCGATTCCATCGCGGTCCTGCCGCTCGAGAACCGCACGGGGGACGCGGAACAGGAGTATTATGTCGACGGTTTGACCGAAGAGCTGATCACCCACCTGGCCCAGGTCAGCGGTCTC
>DSDX01000313.1 GCA_011048485.1 Candidatus Aminicenantota bacterium
AATACCTACATCGCCGCGCTCGAGTGGGCCGGAAACTCCCGCGAGGTCGTCCTGCAGCACCTCAACCGCCTCCAGAACTCGCTCTCCGTTCTCGTCGGCGAGGCCGCGACGGGCGCGGTCCGGACCGTCTTCACCGACACGGACGAGGCCTGGGTGGAGGTCATGGACGACTTCGTCTGGCTCGACGGGGGGAAACGCCTCCTCTGGCTGAGCGAGCGCGACGGCTGGCACCATGCCTACGCCGTCGAACGCGACGGGAGCGGGGCGGCTCTCCTGACGCCCGGCGCGTACGACGTTCTGAGCGTCGATGCCGTCGATGAGAAGGCCGGCCTGCTCTACCTCACGGCCTCGCCGGACGACGCCACCAAGCGCTTCCTCTTTCGGGTCGGGATGGACGGGAAGGGGCGGCCCGAGCTCGTCGGCCTGGCCGCCCAGACCGGCGTCCACCGCTACGACATCTCGCCCTCGGCCCGCTGGGCCTTCCACTCCCACTCGCGCCTGGACGAGCCGCCCGTGACCGAGCTCGTCCGGCTGCCCTCGGGCGAAGCCGTCCGGACGCTCGCGGCTAACGCGGGGCTCCGGGCCAAGGTCCGGGCCCTGGCCCGGCGGCGGGCCGAGTTCTTCAAGCTGGCGATCGGCGATGGCGTCGAGGTCGACGGCTGGCGCATCCTGCCGCCCGATTTCGATCCGGCCAAAAAGTACCCGCTCCTCGTCTACGTCTACGGCGAGCCGGCCGGCCAGACCGTCCAGGATGGCTGGGGCGGCAGCGGCTATCTTTGGCACCTGTTGCTGGCCCAGAAGGGCTGCGTCGTGGCCAGCTTCGACAACCGCGGCACCCCGGCGCCGCGCGGCCGGGCCTGGCGCAAGTCGATCTACCGCCAGATCGGCATCCTGGCCTCGGCCGACCAGGCCGCGGCCGTCCGGGCGGCCCTGGCCGCATGGGAGTTTGTCGATCCGGACAGGGTCGGGGTTTGGGGCTGGAGCGGAGGCGGCTCGATGACCCTCAACGCCATGTTCCGCTACTCCGGCCTCTACAAGGCCGGGCTGTCCGTGGCCTCCGTGCCGGACCAGCGGCTCTACGACACGATCTACCAGGAGCGCTATATGGGCCTGCCCGGCGACAACGCCGAGGGCTACGAGAACGGCTCGCCCATCAACTTCGCCAAGGGCCTCGAGGGGAACCTGCTCGTTGTCCACGGCACGGGCGACGACAACGTCCATTACCAGGGCTTCGAACGCTTGGTCGACGAGCTCGTGGCGGCCGGCAAGCAGTTCCGGATGATGGCCTATCCCAACCGATCCCACGGCATCTCCGAAGGCCGCGGCACGACCTTCCACCTCTACACGATGTTCACCCGTTTCTTCGAGGACAGCCTGCGGCTGAGCCCGCGGCCGCGCTGACGGCTAGAGCTTGTAGCCGATCTTCCGCAGGAAGCCCTTGCGCCACTCGATCCCGTCCGGGCCCTCGACCCCTTTTGTCCGGATCCCATCGACGATGCCGAGGATGGCCCGGCCCTGCTCCGTCTCGGCCAGAACGACCTCGACCGGGTTGGCCGTGGCGCAGAAGATGCCGCAGACCTCGGGGACGCACTTGACGGCGTTGAGGATGTTGACCGGGAAGCCTCCGGTCATGAAGATCAGGAACGCGTGCCCGGCGCCGATGGCCAGGGCGTTCTTCGCGGCGATCTCGACGAGCGACTCGTCGTTGCCGCTGTGGCGGACGAGGGCCGGCCCCGACGACTCGCAGAAGGCGAGGCCGAACTTCATGTGCGGGGCGGTCGTCACGACGGCCTCGTGGATGTCCTCCACGGTCTTGATGAAATGGGACTGGCCGAGGATGAAGTTCATGTCCTCGGGCTTGTCGACGGGCACGATCTTGATGTCCATGCTTCCCTCCTCTTGGGGGTCGGCCCGGCCTTAAGCCGGGGCCGCTCCCGCGTTCAACGGCCTTCGGGCGGCGGCGCCTCCCCGTGCTCCGGCACGGCCGCGTGGCAGGGGACGCAGTCCTCCTTGCCGGAGTGGATGCCGCCCGGCTGCTTGTCCCTGTAGAGCTGGGTGTGGCAGTCGTAGCAGGCCTTGAAGCCTTCGCCCGGGGCCCACTCGCCCTTGTAGCCGGTCGCCTTCCAGGCGTTGATGAGCTGGACGGCCTTCTTGGCGCAATCCCGCGGCAGCTTGGAGCAGCGCGTGTTGTCGTAGTTCGTCCCGTCATAGACCTCGCGGAGGAAGACGCCCTCCCAGACCGCCCGCGACTCGTGGCAGAGCGGCGAGTTCGAGACCGTCGTGACCGTCTCCTTGACGGGGTAGAGGTGGTCCCACTCGGCGCTCGGGAAGGGGAACTCGCAGTACCACTTGTAGAACTCCTGCTTGAGGGTCGAGGGCGCGCCGAGGAGGGTCATGATCAAAAGCGGGCCTTGGAGGGCGCCGCAGTCGGAGCCGTAGGGGCCGCCGCCGTTGCCGAACGAGGCCAGCTGCGGCGGCAGGACCGGCCAGGCCGAGCCCGGCAGGGCCTCCTTGAGCCGGTTGGCGATGAGCCCGAAGGAAACGACGGCGCAACCGCTTAAGCCCGTGGCTTGGGCCCCGGCGGTCTCGACAGGGTCCAGCCCATTCTCGGGCCATGGCCACGTGCCGACCGCTGGGAGAGAGACCGGGCCGGTCTGGGTCCGGGGACGGAAAAACGAGCAGCCCGCCGCGGCCAGGGCGGCGCCTCCTCCGATGATGAATCCGCGCCTGTCCAGGCCTTTCTTCGCGTTCATGTCGCCTCCATCGTTCGATGCCGGCCCGCGTCGGGTCAACCCTCCCATTCTATAAGCCTTTGTCGCCCGGGACAAGATGGCGGGCCCTGCTGCAAAGGCAAAGTGAAAACCTCCGGTCTCGAAGGCGCGGTCCGCTCGAGGCGAAGTTGATTATCCCCCCCGCCCTCGCTTATGATGCGGGGGCCGGACCCCCCGCCTGGCGCCCGGCTTCGAGGAGGCCCGATGAAGACACGCATCCGACTGATCGGCGCCTGTTCGCTCCTGCTCGCTCTCGGACCGGCGCTCTCGCCGGGCCCGCC
>DSDX01000312.1 GCA_011048485.1 Candidatus Aminicenantota bacterium
CTGGAGAAAGGCGATACACGGCAATGGCACGACCAGATCATTAGGTCTTTCCTAGATTCCCGGGCGGCTTCATACCGCCGGGACCTCACGTCGGGGCATTACGAGGTGCAGGGCGCATTTGCCTTTGTTTCAAATCCCCAAGAAAATACGATCGAGTTGCGGATCGGTAAGTCAATAATCATGTATGATTTGGAAGGCCAATGGACCGACCAGAGCCGTCGCCGTCTCCATCGCGACTTCCTCTCGCATATCAGACTCCGATTTGGCTTGACCGTGAGGACGAGATATCGGACATGATGGTCATGGATCACATCGGAGTCGTCGTTCCCCAACTCGAGGAAGCCATTGGCTATTGGGGGAAGGTTTTCAATTATGTTCAGCTCACTCGCCCTGTTGTCAACACCAGGCAAAAGGTCCGAGTCGTCTTCCTAAAAAAAGTAGGATCTGCGCTTATCAAGCTGGTCGAGCCGACCGACGAGTCCTCGCCGGTCTACCGATTAGCCCTCAAGGGCGGCGGCTTGCATCACTTGTGCTATCGGTGCCCTAATGTCCGGGCTGCGGTCGAGTATTTTCGTGCTCAAGGGCTCCATGTCCTTTCGGACCCACAGCCCGGGGAGGCGTTTGGCGGCCACGATATCGCGTTCGTTTTCGGAAAGCAGGGCTTGAACATCGAGCTGATCGATACGGAAATTAAGGCGGGCCTCCTGGAGGACAAGAAATCTTTATGACCAATCACGAAGAAATGGAAAAGGAGGTTCGTAGGTTCATCTCCGAAAGATTCCTTTTCAACGACAAGAGGGCGATCCCCGGAGATCAATCGTTCTTTGATTCGGGTCTCGTGGATTCCATGGGAATTCTGGAGTTGATCTCCTTTCTCGAAGAGAGGTTCGGCGTCCGGGTGGAAGATCATGAGCTCGTTCCGGAGAACCTTGATACGGTCAACCACATATGTACTTTTCTTGGAAGCAAGATCTGATTTCCTGGGCCAGACGGCTTTTGCGCCCAGTTCCCGCCGGATAATAAGCTTTGGAGCACAAAACCTGTCTCATTACGGGGGCGACTTCGGGGATCGGCAAGGCCGTGGCTTTGGAAATGGCTCGACGGGGATTCCGGGTCCTCGTGCTCGGTAGAAGTGAAGCCAAACTGGCCCGGACCTGTAAGGCGATCGCACGCCGCGGCGAGAACGCAGAGGTCGGGGCTTTCTTAGCTGATCTCTCAATTCTGGCGGACGTGCGTTCTGTCGTCGGGATAATTCGATCGGAATGCGATCGGCTGGATGTCCTGGTTAATAACGCCGGGGCCCGATATATGCGGCATGAGCTGACCACCGAAGGGATCGAAAAGACCCTGGCGACCAATCACCTCGGCCATTTTGTCCTGACCTTGGGATTGCTCGATCTGATGAAAGGGCCAAATGGCGCTCGTATCATCAACGTGTCTTCCGGAACGCATACGGCAGCCCGGGACTTGATCGGGAATGTGACTTCGCCGTCCTTTTATGACGGCCGTCTTCAATATGCGAATTCCAAGCTCGCGAACATTCTCTTTACCTATAAGTTAGCTGAGAGACTCAAAGGGTCCAAGGTGACGGTGAACGTAGTCGACCCCGGCGGAGTGGCTTCGCACTTCGCGAGAAATAACGGGCTCGTCTACTGGCTCAAGCACGTCGGCTATTATGCCGGCAGAGGACAGCTTGTGTCCTCCCGGAAAGGTGCCGAGACCATAATTTATCTGGCGACGTCTCCGCTGGTCGAAGGGATTACTGGGGGATACTTCGCCAAAAAGGCGCAAGGAAGATCATCGCTCCAGTCTTATGATCGCTCACTTCAGGAACGCTTGTGGGCACTAAGCCTGAAGTGGAGCCGGATGGAGCCAGATAAATCCTGATCGCCTCAACCCAGCGAAGGGGGGAACTGCCTGAGGTGCTCGGTCGTGTTGTGCTTGCTGGTGAAGTCGCGGAAGGCCCGCTTGATCTGATCTTCGGCGAGGCCCATGACCCGGGCGATCTCGGGCAGGGGGACCTTGGCCTCCCAGGCGTAGAGCAGGAGGTCGAGCTGCTCGAAGGGCATCCGGAAGTACCACTCCTCGTCCGTCACCGGTGCGCTGTAGGTGTCGGGGCAGGGGGGACGGCCGACGATCTCGGGGATGACGCCCATGTGGGCCGCAAGCGCGCGGACCTGGGTCTTGAAGAGATGGGCGATGGGCTCGATGTCGACGCCGCCATCCCCGTACTTGACGAAAAGCCCCTGCAGAGCCTCGCTCTTGTTGGTCGTGCCGCAGACGAGGTAGTTCAGCCTCTCGGCGTGGTAGTACTGGGTCATCATGCGGGTGCGGTGCTTGGTGCAGGTGGCGGCGATGATGCCCTGGGCCTGGTCGGGGCTAAGGCGGACCGTGTGGGCGGCGCCGCCGGGGTCGACGACGGTCAGGGTGAAGAAATTGAGGCTGTCCTTGTTGAGGACGTCGGGGGGGAGCGTGATCTTCATGCCGTAGCCGGGGCCGTACTCGGGGAAGACCGACCGGACCACGGCGTCCCGCTTCTCGTAGGTCCCGAAGGCCTCGAGGACCGGGGTGATGTCGACGAGGATGGTCTCGATGCCGAGGGCCGCGGCGTGCTTAGAGGCGAACTCGGCGCTCTGGGGGCTCGATTCCTTGTCGGGGAGGAGAAGGCCTAGGACCTTGTCCTTGCCGACGGCCTCGACGGACAGGGCCGCGGCCAGGGCCGAATCGACTCCGCCCGAGAGGCCGATGACGATGCCCTTGCGGTGCATCCACTTGAGCTGGTCTCTGATGAAGGCGACGATGCGGTCGGCTTCGGCTGGGAGATCGAGCTTCAGGACATCTTTGCTGAATTCCACGGTGGCCTCCCTGGTGCAAGAGATAGCACCTTCACGGGATGGCGTCAACTGGCGCCGTGCTTGATTCCGAAGGCCGATCGGGGTAATCATGGGGTCCATGGAAACGACTGGCCCGATCCCGGTGACGCTCGATCCGGCGGAGATCGCGGAGCGGCTGCGCTTCGACCCCGCGAGGGCGGGATTCGCGAGCTTGGA
>DSDX01000064.1 GCA_011048485.1 Candidatus Aminicenantota bacterium
GCCGCCGCGGCGGCCATGGCGACGACCGAGGGCGGGAGGCCGGCCAGGTCGGCCTTGTCGTCGATGACGAGCTGGAAGGCGTTGGTCTCGCCGAGAACGTTCTCTCCGAACTTGACGCTGAGGAGGGACAACTCCTGGTTGAGCTCGCGGAAGCGGGCCTTCTGAGCCTCGTCGAGGAGGGCGCCGCCGCGAACAAAGTCCTTGTAGGTATTCTCGAGGAGGAAGAGCTCCTCCCGGTCGAGGTCGAGCGAATCGCGCATCTCATAGACGGCCTTGACCCGTTCGAAGAGCTTCGGGTCGAGGCCGATGTTGTCGCCGTGGGCGGCCAGCATGGGCGCCGTCTGGAGGGCCAGAGCCTGGAGCTCCTTGGAGGTCATGGCGCCCTGGAGGGACCCAAAGACGCTGTTGACCTCGGACAGGAAGATCCCGGTATGGTCGAGGGCGGCGATCGTGTTGGCGAAGGTGGGCGCGGCCGTGTTGGCGATGATGGCGTCGACCTCGGCCTGCTCGCGGCGGATGCCTTCCTCGATGGCCGGCAAGAAGTGCATGGTCTCGATGCGGTCGAACGGCGGGACGTTGAACGGCGTCCCATAGGGGTGGAAGAAGGGGTTGTCGGCGTTGGCGGCGGTCGCGGCCTCGGCGGCAGCCTTGGCTTCGGCCGAGACCTCCGGGAACTCCGGCTCGCCGCTCTTGCAGGCCGTCGTGGCGGCGGCGAGGCCGATGGCGATGAGTCCGGTGAAGAGAATGGTCATGACTTTGCCTTTCATGATCGGAAGCACCTCCTGGCGGGATCGGACGACGGCCATTATACGGGCGAGACCAAGAGAGGGTCAAATCTACTATTTTTCGAAAAAAGTAGATCTGACCCTGTCCTCCGCGCCCTCGCCGGGCGCGGGCGGCAGGGGGTGAACCGCAGGGGGCTAGCCGCGGGAATCACCCATGGGGGCGATTGTCAGGGGAGCCCATCCCCCTCAGAATGGCTTCGGCATGAGAAAAGTCGTGGCGGTTCTGTCCGTCCTGGCGCTGTCGTCGGCCGCCGGCTGGGCGCGAGGGATCCCGATCGGCGGCCGGACGCCGGAGCGCGTCGAGGCGCCGCTCGCCTTCTCAGCCGCAGGGCCCGAGGAACGGGCGCTTCTCGCCTTGTCCGCCCCCGAGGTTCCTTCGCCGCAGCTGACCCGCGACCCAACCTCTCACGCGCTGGCCGTCTCGCTGTTCATGGGCCAAGGCGGCGGCGACATTTTCGCCGCCCTTCACGGCCGCTATGCCTGGAAGGTCCTGGCCAAGTCGATGACCGTCGGATTGGGCGTCTACCGCGAGATCCCTGTCTATGGCGGCATCGGACTGCTGCCGTATGTCGGGGTCATCCGGTCCAGCGTCACATTCCGGCCGTCCGACCTCCACGGACCCCGCGAGACCTTCGAGCTCGGTCTGACCGCGTTCTGCGTCGGCCTGCCCCTCGTCATCCGCTTCAACTGACACGCAACGCCCCGGAGAGTGATTCAAGAGGGGGTCAAACCTACCTTTTGCAGCAAAAGGTAGGTTTGACCCCCTCTTCTCCCTTGTGATATTCATCCCTCTCGCGGAAACTTTCCGGCGGCGGCGGCCGTCATAGAGAGAAAGGAGGTCCTGCATGTCCCAAAAGCACCCCATCACCCGACGCTCGTTCCTGGGCAAGAGCGCGGCGGGTCTCACCTCGGCCGCGTTCTCCTCGGCCCTCCTGGAGACGCTCCTGAGCTCAACGGGCTGCAAGTCAGGCCCCGGCGGCACGGCCGGCGCCAGCGTCATCCTCGACGACGACGTCCTGGCCAAGGCCGTGTCCCTGCTCGTGGGCAAGGGCGCCGACTTCGGCGACGTCTTCGTCGAGCGGGCGGCCTTCGACTCGATCATGAGCGACGACCGCAAGATCAACACGACCACCACGATCGAGAAGGGCGTCGGCTTCAGGGCGGTCAAGGAGGGGCGGACCTTCTACGCCTACACCGACAGCTTCGAGCCCGAGCGCCTCTACGAGACGGCCCGCTACGTCGCCGACGCGGCCGCGGCCCCGGCGGCGTCGTCGGCCCCACCCGTCATCACCCTGGCCCCCCTCGCGTCCGGCCTCGCCTTCCCCATCACCCCGCTCCCCTCCGAGACCGCGGTCAACGCCAAGATCGACGTCTTCAAGGCGCTCACCGACCGGGCCTGGTCGGCCGATCCGCGGGTCGTCCAGGCCATCCAGTTCATGCGCGAGATCCTGCGCCAGGTCGAGATCGCCACGTCGGACGGCCGGATCGCCCGCCAGACCCTGGGCCTGACCGAGTTCATGGCCCAATGCTTCGTCAAGAGCGCGGACGGCCAGCTCCAGGTGGCCTGGGACCAGCGGGGCGCCTACGCCGGCCGCGACTTCTTCACCGGCGAGAACGCCTTCGAGCAGGTCGTCGATGCGGCCGCGGCCAAGGCCCTCAAGCTCCTCGAGGCGGTCGATTCCCCGCGCGGGGTCTTCCCCGTCGTCCTCGGGCCGGGCGCCAACGGGGTCCTCTTCCACGAGTCCTGCGGCCACGGCATGGAGGCCGACCTGGTCTTCAAGGGCTCGAACTACAAGGGCCAGATCGGCAAGCGGACGGCCGCCGAGGGCGTGACGCTCATCGACGACGGGACGGTCCCGTCCTTCCCCGGCTCGTACGCCTTCGACGACGAGGGGACGCCCTCGGAGAAGACGGTCCTCGTCGAGGACGGCATCCAGCGCAATTACATGTGCGACAAGATCTGGGGCGCCAAGCTGGGCCTCGCGTCGACCGGGAGCGGGCGGCGGCAATCGTTCCGCTATCCGCCCATCCCGAGGATGAGGAACACCTACATCGACAAAGGCACGGTCCCGGCGGCCGACATCGTGGCCGAGACCAAGCGCGGCGTCTACATCGCCGATGTCAGCGGCGGCGGCCAGGTCGACGTCATCACCGGGAACTTCATGATGGGCGTCGGCGAGGGCTACCTCATCGAGGACGGGAAGATCACCCGCCCCATCAAGGGCGCGACCATCTCGGGCATGGGCGTCGAGGC
>DSDX01000260.1 GCA_011048485.1 Candidatus Aminicenantota bacterium
GCCTCAACCTGCTCAGTTGACGATCAGCGTGACTATGGCCGTGACCTCCATATTGCCTGAAGTGCCGCGGACGGTGAGGGGATAGGTCCCCCGGGGAGTCCCATTGTCCGTCGAAGGGCCCGGCCCTCCGGCGCTGCAGCTGCCGATCCAGATTAGAAGGCCGACCAAGGACCAGGCCGCCACCCATCTTGGGACGGCCGAACGAAGACAGGGCTTTCGGCGCAGGACCCGGAAAAGCAAACCCGGGAGAAGCCAAAAAAAGGCCAGGGCGATAGACCCGTTGTCGCCTGGCCCCAAGCTTCCCGTGGCGCTCGCGTACGAATGGGCCGTCGTGGTCACGGTGAGGATCGCGTCGTTGGACCACCCGACGTAGACGCTTGAGGGCGAAAACGTTGCTGTACACAGGCGCGGCAGGTTCTCGACGGTGAGCGTTGCGGTCGAATAGAACCAGCCGCACTGAGACTTGAGATTGATCGTATAGGATGCGGTCTGGCCGGCGACGACAGTTGCGCTCGCCGGAGTCGACGTCATCGTAAAGCCGGAAACCGTAAGGATCGCCTCGTTGGATTCGCCTCCCCCGGGCGGCGGAGTCATCACCGTGACCTTGTTCTCCCCCGCGCCGGCCAGATCTTCGGCGGTGATGGACGCGAGGAGATTGCTGACACCCTCGATGGTCGTGGCCCTGCGATCGCCATTCCAAAGTACGACCGAGTTGCCGGCGACCGGGTACGCGATGACCCTCAGGCTGATGCCGGGCGCGCCTCCTGTCAGTTCGATTGGATAGATTGAATTAACTGTCGGCCGTAGTCCGATGACATCAAGGGCTATCGTATTGCAGTGGCCCCCGTCGGGATTACGCACCGTCACGGCCGCGACCTTCGTGCAGGAGATATCCTCCGCACTAATCGCGGCGTCGATGCGGGACCCGTCGATGAACGTCGTCGGTCGATCGCTGCCATCCCAGCTGACGACGGATCCGGCGACGAAGCCCTCCCCCCGCACTTGCAGCGTGAAAGCGGGAAATCCGGCCGTGCGGTTCGGCGGAACAAGCTCGGCGATCCGGTGGGAGAAGACTTCAGGGCCCGAAGCGGCACCGATGATCGGGAATCTGGCCGATCCCCCCCGGCCGTCCTCGAAGAGGAAGACGAAATCGTGGAAACCCGCAGCCAGGCTCGCATCATAACGGTACCAACCTTCCGAGGTGGATGTTCCTCCGTCAAAGCTCATCGCCCCGACGATCCCGTCGACAGCGATATTCCCGGTCGCAGGCGGGTCTCCGTCCGGGTCATGATAATAGATCCTGTAGCTGTAGAGGTCTGCGGGACTCCCGATTTTCGGAGCCACCTCGGGATTGGACAGCTGAGGCGCACGATTGGGCACCGGGCCCTGATAGTGATAGTCGACATAGGCATTGGCCTGCTCCCCCCCGTCTGCCGAAAGGGGGACATGGGAACACGGCACCTCGGTGATTGGCGTCGTGGTCAGATCCCTGAGCCGGAATGCCTTGAGAGTGGCCGGATCGCCGGGGACGCCGTCTCGGACCCCAAGGTAATAGCGTTCGGGCCCGGCCCCTTCGGTCAGGAGGTCCGATACATCGAAGACGAATGTCCCGTCGACTGCCGTCGTCGATCCGTCGAACGCGTAGGATCCACCCTGGTTCTGCAGGGCCGTCGGCATCCAGATGTCTATGGGCGTTTCCGTCTCCGTTGATGAGCGGCCGATGACAATGGCCAACTGGTCCCTTTTCGCGTGACGGGCCGTGAACTCTGCCACCACCCGGGGGCCCCCGTCATCCCGGATCGTCAGCGCGAAGACCATGTCATTGAGGAAGGCTTGGACCCGGTCCGGCGAATTTGAAGGCGCCGCAGAAACGCTCCTTAGGGCGTCGAAGGCGATCCAGGAAAAACCGCGGTCATGCCAGGCAGACCCCCAAGAATTTGCGACCCTGAAGGCGCCTTTCTCGCCCGCCTGGACGAGACCATCGCCGTTGAGGTCGGCCCAAACGGCGTCGTTGTATCCAACGATAGCCATGGCATGCGCCCCCAGTTGACCCGAGACCTCGGTGACTATGGGCTTGCCGACTTCCGTGTCGTCGTCGGCGGTGAAAGGATCGTCCTGGATGGACTTGGCCCGCCAGGACTCGATGAACGTGCCGAAGACGAGCACGTATCCATCGGTCAGGAGCCGCTTGACGCATTCAAGGCCGGCCTCCGAGCTGACCTGATCGAGATACTGGACGGGGTTGGTCCGGACGGACAACGCGTCGAGCCAGGTCGAGGCATTCAAAGACCATGCCCGTGGATTGGCGTCGTAAGGGAATGCGGCCCAAGTGCAGGCCCCGTGCCGCTCGAGCAGGTCATAGTTGTCGAGGAGGGTCGATCCGTCGTCCGTCCCTCCGTTGACCATGTTGTAGGCCCATTTGGGGGAGTACTTGTTCGAATTGTCCAAGGCCTCGCGGATGTCGAGGTTCCTCAGGAATGCGACCGTGTACGACAGCTGGGTGTAGGCCGTAGCGAACGAAGCGCAGGATCCGAGAGGGGCCTGGTCCCTTATGGGGGGAAAGAATCTGAGCAGGCTGTTGTCGACGAAGGCCGGAAGATCTCCGGTGGCCCAGGGATCAAGCCCCGCGAGACGCGCCTCCGGGATCGCGCCGATCGAACTCCCGATTTCGCGCCCGATCGGTCGGATCAGGTCGGCATCGAGCGGGGCCAGCCCTTTCTCCGTCCTGACTCGGTTGACCCGTTCGAATCCCAATGAGTTGAGGAAGACCTCGTTGATCCGAGGCCGTCCGGCCCGGACAGCCAGGACCTCGGCGTCAGTGAGGGGGATGAGGCCAGTGCGTTGAACGCCGGCGGCGGACTGGGCTCGGGAGGTCGAGCCGGTTGCGGCCAGGGAGCCGATTACCAAGAGGCTCAGGACTTGCTTAAACTCATTTTCGACAGTTGTGAGCCCCCCCAAAAAACTCGGTCCAACCGAATCAGCGACTTAGGTTGAAAAAAGTCGTTCCGGCTCCGAAAAGTAGTGCCTA
>DSDX01000338.1 GCA_011048485.1 Candidatus Aminicenantota bacterium
CCCCAAACCCCTGGGCGTCGTCGGCAGCGCCGATGAGCTGGCCGGGCGCGAGGACCTCGCGGCGCCGGTCATGCTCAAATCCCTCGTCCTCATCGGCGGCCGCGGCAAGGCCGGCGGCATCCGCAAGGCCTCCGGAGCGGCCGAGGCCGCGGCCCTGGCCGGGGAGATGCTCGGCCGCAGGATCCGGGATTACGAGGTCGAGCGGCTGCTCGTCGAGGAGGTCGTCGCCGAGGCCGGCGGCGCCTGCTACGCCGGGGTGACCATGAACCCCGCCGATTTCAACGTCACGGTCATCGTCAGCCCGGCCGGCGGCGTCGACATCGAGCAGGTGGCCCGGGAGACGCCGGACAAGGTTCTCCGGGTCGAGCTCACGGGGAACGAAGAGATCCTGCCGGAGGCCGAGGCGGACCGCCTGGCGGACTTCCTGGCCGCCGGCCTGCCGGGGGGGAAGGCCCTCGCCGGTGGCTTGAAGGACGTCCTCGCCAAGCTCTACGCCCTTTTCCAGAAGTATGACTGCAAGGTCGCCGAGATCAACCCGCTCCTTCTCACGCCTTCCGGCCCCGTCGCCGCCGACGCCAAGATCGTCCTCGACGACAACGGCCTCTACCGCCAGACCGGGCTCTTCCGGCTCCTCGGGCTCGAGACGGCCCGCCACGACATCTCGGAGCCGACCCCGAACGAGGTCCGGGCCCGCGGGGCCGGCTTCAAGTACGTCGACCTGCTCCCCCCCGGCCACGTCAAGGACCCGTCCAAGCTCTACGTCGGGCTCGTCCCCGGCGGGGCCGGCTACGGCATCTTCTCCATCGACGAGGTCGCGAACGTCGGCGACCGGTTCTTCGGCGGCCGCGTCGTCCCGGTCAACTTCATGGACTCGGGCGGCGGGCCGACGGTGGCCATGGTCGCCGAGATGTTCGCGCTCCTCTTCGACTACGAGATCGTCGACCTCGTCATCACCTCGCGGTTCGGCGGCATCTCCTCCTGCGACGTCTTCATCCGCGGCCTGGTCGGCTGCCTGCGGGAGAGGAAGAAGGCGGGGAAGCACGTCGTTCCCGTCTACGGGCGCATGGTCGGGACGGACCTGCCGTCGGCGCGGGAATTCCTGGAAAGGGCTAAGCGGGAGACCCCGGCCGAGCTCGAGGACATGCACATCACGGTCGGGAACCGGAAGATCATGGCCGAGGTCATCCGCGAAAGCGTCCGCTACGCTTTCGACCGGAAGGGGTGGGCCTGATGGACGCTCGGATCAAGGCTACGGACGGCTTCCTCTTCCATCTCGTCCGCAAGCTCCGTCCCGAACTGGCCGCCCGCGTGGCAAGATCGGGGCGGCTCGACACGATCATCCTCGGCCTCGGCGGCCAGGGCTCCAAACATGCCGGGCTGATGCACGATTTCGGGACCTCGGTCGTGGCCGGCGTCGCGCCCGGCGCCGCGGGGACGCGGGTCCACGAGGTCATTCCGGTCTACGAAAGCGTCAAGGACTGCCTGGCCGACTTCCCCGACGTCGTCGCCGCCAGTGTCTGGCGGCACTATTCGACCGCCCGGGAGGCGGCCATCGAGGCCATCGAGGCCGGCATCCCGCTCGTCGTCCTCATCTCGGAAGGGCTGCCTCTCCGGGACGTCCGGGACGTCATCGTCGCGGCCCGGGCCCACAACGCCGTCCTCATCGGCGGCAACACGCCGGGGCTCATCTTCCCGCCCGAGCGGATCAAGATCGGCATGCTGCCGGACGTCTTCTATCCCGAGGAGACCGCGCCTGGGCGGTTCGGGCCGAGGGGCGTGACCATCATCTCGCGCAGCGGGGCCATCCTCTACCACATGTCCGACGCCCTGGCCAGCGTCGGCGTCGCCCAGAACGCCGTCATCGGCGTCGGCGGGGACGGGGCCATCGGCTCGACCTTCCGCGACCTCGTGCCGCTGGCCATGGAGTTCGGGTCCACCGACCTCGTCGTCGTCGCCGGCGAGATCGGCGGCTCGCAGGAGGAGCTTCTGGCCCGGGACATCCGGGAGAACCCGAAAAAGTACTCCAAGCCGATCGTGGCGCTCGTCTCGGGCGCCCGGGCCCCGGAGGGCAAGACCATGGGCCACGCCGGGGCCATCGTCACCCCCGGCCTCGAGACGGGCACGTACCTTTCCAAGAAGAAGGCCCTGGAGGCGGCCGGGGTGCCCGTCGTCAACAGCCAGTTCGACCTCATCGAGGCGGTCCGTTCCAAGCTCGGCGGCCGGACCTACTTCGAGCCCGAGCGCTATTACGCCAAGATGAGGACGATCTGGGACGCGCCTCCGCCCAAGCCGAGCTGGACGACCGTCATCACCAAGGTCGAGCCCAACAACCTGGTCGTCCGAGGCTATAGGGTCCAGGACCTCATCGCCCGGGCCTCTCTCGTCGAAGCGGCCCATCTCGTCGCCGTCGGGGAGCTGCCCGAGGCCGGCGTCCGGGCGGCCTTGGACCGCTTGGCGCTCGAGGCCGCGAAGAAGCCGCTCCCGCCGGTCGTCAGACATCCGGGAGAGGGGCTGTCCAAGACCTTCCAGAAGTTCCTTCTCATGGACGAAAGCCTTCCGGCCTTCGAGCCGCGGGGCCGGACGGCCCAGGCCGAAAAGACAGTCTTCACGCTGGGGCGTTGCGCGGCCTATCTCGCCGCCGTCGAAGGCCACGCACCCGCCTTGGCCGCGGTCAAGGCCGAAGCCCCGTTGGCCGAGGCGGTTTACGCCGCCGTCGCGGGCCCAGGACGCTTGGACGCCAAGCGGGCCCGCCTCCTCGAGGCCATCATCGTGGCCTCGATCGACCACGGCGCGACGCCGCCCTCGGCCCAGGCGACGCTCATCGCCTCGTCCGTCCGGGCCTCCTACGAGGCGGCCGTGGCCCAGGGGGTCGGCGCCATCACCGACGTCCACGGCGGGGCCGGGGAGAAGGCGGCCGAGTTCTTCCTTCAATGCGCCGCCGAGGCCGAGTCCCGGAAGACCGGGCTCGACGAGGCCGTGCGGGCCGTCATCCGCCGTTACATCGGCGA
>DSDX01000099.1 GCA_011048485.1 Candidatus Aminicenantota bacterium
CGCTCTTCCTGGTCGTCCGGGGCATGAACCGGCTGAAAAAGAAGAAAGAAGAGGCGCCCGCGGCCCCGACGACCAAGGACTGCCCTTTCTGCGGCCTGGCCATCCCGATCAAGGCCGTGCGCTGCCCGCACTGCACGTCCGAGATCAAGTGAGCTTCGGCGGGGCCTAGAAAGCCTCCTGGGCGGTGGCGTAGAGGCCGAAACTGGCCCGGCCCCAGGCGAGATCGAGCCGGACCGTGGTGCCGTCGCGCTTGTTGATCACGTAGCGCAGCCCCGCGCCGACGCAGGGCTTGATTTTTACCCGGCCCAGTTCGACCCAGCCGGGGAAGACGCCGGCCAGCCCGAAGAATCCCACGACGCCGATCCTGTCCGTCAGGAGGGCCCTGAACTCGGCCTGGACCAGGGCCAGCCCCTTGTCCCGGAAACGGCCCTTGTAGTAGCCTCGCATCAAGGACTCCCCGCCGAGGAGCCCGAGCTTGTAGAACGGGACCTCGCCCCCGGCCGAAAAAAGATAGGCCTGGAGGGCCAGGACCCGGCCGCCCCGCAAGGGCACGTATCTCCGGAGATCGAGCTTGAAGCGGCTGAAGGAGAAGTCGCTCCCGGCGATGGCCCCATAGACGTCGGCCGAGACCTGGTGGAACGAGCCCCGGCGGGGGAAGAGGACCGCGTCCCGCGTGTCCCAGTCCAGGCTGGCCCCGATCCCGGCGTGCAGCCCGCCGCGCGAGCCGGCGATGTCCCCGGCGTCGAGCAAGCCTCCGGGCTCGACCTCCTCCATCGTCACCTTCTCGACATCGAAGCGAAGCCCGCCGAAGAGCCCGCCCGCGATGCGCCTCTTGACCCCGATCTGGACCGCGAAGACGCGCGGGGTGTAGGATTCCTCGTCGCTCTCCCGGGTGTCGTTGCCCACCCCGAAGAACTTCTGCGGGGCCCGTTCGTAGCTGAAGGTCCCGCTCAGAAAGAGGCTGTTGCCCTTGAGGTAGATGTCCGGCTTGAGCAGGGCGCTGAACTGCCGGGCCAGATTGTAGCTGGCATAGGCCCAGACGCTGGACGTCCTCGCTTCGGCTTTCTTCCGCCCGGTCCGGAAATTGAAGACCCCGCCGGCCCCGAACGCGAGCTGGGTCTCGGGCGTGTAATAAACGAAGGGCAGGCCGATGAGCCGCGCCTTATAGGCCTGGAGCCCCGCCTCGGTGTCCTCGTCGGCCGGAGTGTCCTGGGCGATGGCGGCGGCCGGACCGGCGAACAGGATCACGGCGAGCAGGGCGGTTGTCACGGCGAACAGGGGCTTGGATATGTCTGGACGATCCATCGTTCCGCCCATCATAGCGTCCGATGGCCCGGTTGTAAATCGCGGTCCTTGACCGGGGCCCCGGCCGGGGGCTATCCTGGCCGCGAGGAACGCGGGATGACATCTAAGGAACGAATGGCCGCGGCGATGTCGGGCGGCCGGCCCGACCGGGTGCCCGTCATGTGCCAGATGAGCGTCGGCCACATGCTCTTTCAGACCGGCGCCTCGCCGTCGCGGTTCTGGCATTCGCCCGACGATTATGTCGAAGCCCTGCTGGCCCTCAGGTCCGTCTATCGCTTCGACGGGATCCTGGTCAGCCTTCACGGCCACGAACCCGGATGGGAGGGACGGATCGCCTCCGTCTCGCGCGGGCCGGAAGGGGAGCTGGTCCGATGGACGAACGGGGACGAGACCTTCTTCCCGGCGGACGACCTGCCGGTCGTTCGCCCCGCCGCTCCCCCCGAACGCCCGGCCTTCGACCGACTCGATCCGGAGTCGCTGCCGGAACGTCCCGGCTATATCCCCGTCTCGCAGGGGCTCCGGTTCGCCATCGATCCGGAGCGGCCGTTCGAGGCGGTCGAAAGGACGGTCGCGCGGGCCGGGCGTGAGTTCTCGGTCCACGCCGAGGTGACCTCGCCTCTCGACTACGTCCTCGATCTCTTCGGCTTCGAACAGGCCCTGCTCGGCTTCGTGGACGATCCGGTCCGGGCCGCGGCGGTCCTTGGACGTATCACGGACGGGCTCGTCACCCTGGCCGAGGGCCTGGCCGCGACGGGGGTCGACGCCGTCAAGATCTCCTCGCCGTTCGCCGGGGCGGGCTTCCTCTCGGCGCCTTTCTACCGGACCTTCGTCATGCCCTACGAGAGCCGGATCGCCCGGGCCGTCGAGGCGCGGAAAGCCCGGGCCTACATCCACACCTGCGGCGACATCCACGACCGGCTCGAGCTCATGGCCGACTCGGGAGCGTCGGGCATCGAGTGCCTCGACCCGCCCCCGCTCGGGCGCGTCGATCTCGAGGACGCCAAGCGGCGCGTAGGCGGCAGGATCTTCATCAAGGGCAACATCGATCCGGTCCACACCCTCCTGGCCGGGGACCCGGACGCCGTCAAGGCTGACGCCCGTTGGCGCGTCGAAACGGGGCGGCCTGGCGGCCGCTACATCCTCAGCACGGCCTGCTCCATCGCGCCGCGGACCAGCCGCGTCAACGTGGCCCTCCTGGCCGAGGTCGCCGAGGCGCACGGCCTCTATTGAGTTGAAAGCGCGGCGGACATCGGTTATAAGTATCCCTGGCCGCAAGCGGTCTTCGAGGAGATCCGATGAAGACGATCGCCGTTCTCGGTTCCGGCATGGTCGGCCGGGTCATCGCCCTCGATCTGGCCCGGGATTTCCGGGTCACGGCCGTCGACGTCAATCCAGACAACCTGGCCAAGCTCGGCGGGACCGGGATCGAGCCGGTCCGGGCCGACCTCTCTTCGCCGCGCGCCCTCAGGAAGATCGTCGACGGCTGCGATCTCGTCGTCGGGGCCGTGCCCGGCTCCATCGGGTTCGCGATCCTGCGCGAGGTCATCGCGGCCGGCCGGGACATCGTCGACATCTCGTTCTTCCCGGAGGACGCTCTGGGCCTCGACGACGACGCGCGGACGGCCGGGGTCACGGCGATCGTCGATTGCGGCGTGGCGCCGGGGATGAGCAACATCATCC
>DSDX01000016.1 GCA_011048485.1 Candidatus Aminicenantota bacterium
GGCCGTGACGGACGTCTTGGCCGCGGCCGCGGCGGCCATGAGGAGCCTGCGCTCGGCGATCGAGGTCGCGGCGTTGTCGACGGTCTCCTTCAGCTGGCCGGCATCGCGGCTCGTGAGCTCGTCGGCCCGCGCGCCCATGAGGTCCCGGGCGGACCGGATGACGTCGGCGGCGGTGACGACGAAATCCTTGGTCTCGACGATCACGGTCGTCCGGTCCGGGCCCAGGGCGGGCACGATCGCGGCTAATTCCTGGGCCAGCGCGTAGGCGGGCGTGCCCTCCTGGAGCGCGGGCGATTCGGCCTTCCGGCCGCACCCGGCGAGGGCCAGGGAGCAGGCCAGGATGATAATGATGGCGTATCTCATGGGGTTCTCCTTGTCCACGCGGGAGGCATCCGGCTAGTTAACCACAAATAGGCGGCCCGCGCAAACGGAGGCGCCCTGCGCCTCAGCCGGCGGGGACGACGCGGTGGACCTTCTTCTTGCCGGCCTTGAGGAGCAGGCCGCCGTCGGGCCCGAGGTCGGCCAGGGTGATCAGGCGACCGACGGAGTCGACGCGCGAATCGTTGACATAAAGGCCGCCCTGCTCGATCATCCTCTTGGCTTCCTTGCGCGAAGGCGTCAGGCCGACCTCGGTGAACAGGCCCGCCGGGGCGATGCCCGTTTCGAGCCGCGAGCGGGGTACGGCCGTCGTGGGGAGGGCCTTGAGGTCGCCCGCGGCCTGGGAGCCGCCCTCTCCTGTTCCGGCGCCGGCGCCGCCCGCCTTGCCGCCGAACGCGGCCGCCGCGGCCTGCCGGGCCTTCTCGGCCTCCAGCTCGCCGTGGGTGATCTTGGTCGCCTCGAAGGCCAGGACGCGCTTGGCCTCGTTGATGCCGCTCGCCTTGAGCCCCTCGAGCCGGCGGATCTCCTCGAGCGGGAGGAGCGTGAACATCCTGAGGAAGCGCCCGACGTCGCGGTCGTCGCAGTTGATCCAATACTGGTAGAAATCGTAGGGGCTGAACAGGGCCCCGTCCAGCCAGACCGCGCCCTGGGCCGTCTTGCCCATCTTGGCGCCCGAGGCCGTCGTCAGCAGGGGAAAGGTCAGGGCCTGGGCGGTCGCCCCCTCGACGCGGCGGATGAGGTCAACGCCGGCCAGGATGTTCCCCCACTGGTCGTCCCCGCCCATCTGCAGGGTGCAGCCGTAGTCCCGGTACAGGGTCAGGAAGTCGTAGGCCTGGAGGAGTTGGTAGTTGAACTCGATGAAGGACAAGCCCTTCTCCAGGCGCAGCCTGTAGGCCTCGGCGGCCAGCATCCGGTTGACGCTGAAGTGCCGGCCGATGTCCCGCAGGAACGGGATGTAGCGGAGGGGCAGGAGCCAATCGGCGTTGTCGACGGCGATGGCGCTCGTCCCGTCGAACCGGAGGTAGCGGGAAAGCTGGATGAGAATGGCCTGGCCTTGGGCCCGGATGGTCGCCTCGTCCAGCAGCTGGCGCATCTCGGTCTTGCCGCTGGGGTCCCCGACCATGGTCGTGCCGCTGCCGACGACGGCGACGGCCCGGTGGCCGGCCCGCCGCAGGTGGACCATGGCCATGATCGGGACCAGGCTGCCGGCGTGGAGGCTGGTGGCCGTGCTGTCAAAACCGACGTAGAAGGTGATCCGTTCCGCGCCCAGCATCCTGCGGACGGCGTCCTCGTCGGACACCTGGGCCACGAAGCCGCGCTCCTTGAGATCGTCGTAGACGTTACCGCTCATAGTCCGTCCTCGGGATGGGGGCTCGGTCATGGCCTGGGCCGCGGCCTTTTCATGAACGGTCTCCTTTCAGGGGAAACGCCGGGCCTAATGTACCAGAGGCGGGCGCCCGATGTCCAGAAATCGCAAAGGTCGACGCGCCTTGACCGGCCCCTCCCGCTCCGCTAGAGTGAAAGCGGATCATGGAGGGCGCATGAGCCGGAAAACTCAGGACCGAAGGGCGTTCATCAAGGCGATGGCCGGGAGCGCGGTCGCGCTGGGGTCGTCGCTGGCCGGATGGGCCGCAGGCGGCCGGAGATCCCCGGCCCGGATCGTCAAAGGCGGAATGGCCTACCGCCGCCTCGGGCGAACGGGCCTCAACGTCTCCGAGATCTCGCTGGGCAGCAGCCCCCTGCCCGATCCCGACCTGATGAGGGCCATCATCGACCGCGGCGTCAATTATGTCGACACCTCCCACAGCTACGAAAACGGGAACGCCGAGCGGCGGATCGGACGTCTGCTCAAGGACGTCGGCCGGGACGCTCTCTTTGTCTCCACGAAATTCCATGTCGCGCCCCGGGACACGGCGGACAGCATTATCGCCTCGGTCCGCGGCAGCCTGCGCCGCCTCGAGGTCGACACGATCGACGTCCTGATGATCCACGGGGCCGACACGGCCGCCGTCGTCATCGACGATCGCGTCCTCGAGGCCTTCGAGACGCTCAGAAAGGAAGGGGCCTATCGTTACCGGGGCCTGTCCTGTCATGCCAACCAGGACGAGGTCATCCGCTCGGCGGTCGACTGCGGGCATTACGACGTGGTCCAGGTCGGCTATAACGTCTTCGACATCCAAGGGGCGGCCGGCGTGGTCGAGACCTACGGGGACTATCTCGGAGCCAGCGGGATCGGGGCCCTTCTTGATCTGGCGCGTTCCAAGGACGTGGGTGTCGTGGCCATGAAGACCCTCAAGGTCGGCGGCCGCCGGCAGGATCTCGGGAAGTACCGGACGGGCGCCGTCTCTCTTCCCCAGGCCATGCTGAAATGGGTCCTCGACGACGAGCGGGTGGCCTCGGCCGTGACCGAGATCCTCAACCGGCGGCAGATGGAGGAGGACCTGGGGGCGGCGGGGGCCGGACTGTCCGAAAACGAGCGGACGACGCTCGTTCGCTACGTGCGGGAGAACGGGGCGGACTACTGTCATGGCTGCGCCCGGTGCCGCAAGGCCTGCCCGGCCGGCGTCGACACCACGGGCATCCTTAGGGCGCTCGCCTAC
>DSDX01000052.1 GCA_011048485.1 Candidatus Aminicenantota bacterium
ACTGCCGATTCCATCCTGGCTAAAATCAAGAGACTATGTCAATATATTTCCGAGACGAGACACTAGAATGAAAGCGGAAGGCAAGACCATGGCCAACTTGTACATCTATCCCAAGTCCGGCGAATCCTCGGTCTATCCGCTCGGCCGGGGCCGGGTGACGATCGGCCGGGCGTCGCAGAACGACATCGTCCTATCCGACCAGTTCAGCTCGGGGTGTCACGCCTTGGTCGTCGCGACCGAGCGGGGCTACGCCCTCGTCGACCAGGGCAGCAAGAACGGGACCTTCGTCAACGGGCGGCGCGTGACCGGCGAGATCGACCTCACCCGGGGCGACGAGATCCTCATCGGCTCGACCCGGTTCTATTTCGACAAGGACTTCGAGCCCGCCGTCGAGACGGTCGAGGGGACGACGTTCACCCACAGCTCCAACACCATCATCCAGGTCAAGGACATCCTCAAGAAGCAGCCGCCTTCGGGGGTCGTGATGAAGACCCCGGGCGGGGGGCTCGACTACGAAAAGCTGCAGCAGGACCAGAGGATCGTCGCGGTCATGGCGGCGGTCAGCCAGGCCCTGATCTATCACATGCCCCTCGACAAGCTCCTCGACCACATCATGGATGTGCTCATCCAGAACCTGCCCATGGATCGGGGCGTGCTGATGATCAAGAACGAGAGCACCCAGGTCCTCGAGCCCAAGGTCGTCCGGGTCCAGAACCCGGCCCTGCGGGCCCAGAGCATCTTCGTCAGCCAGACCATCGTCCGGGAAGCCCTGGAGCGGAATTCGGCCATCCTCATCTCCGACATCCAGGCCGAAGAGGACCTGCGCCGGCAGGCCAGCGTCGTCCAGGCCCAGATCCACTCGGCCATGTGCGTCCCGCTTTGGAACAACCAGGAGATCATCGGGCTCATCTACTGCGACCGGGCCTCGCTCCTCGAGCAGTTCACGGAGGACGACCTGAGAATGCTGACGCTGCTGGCCAACCTGGCCGCCGTCAAGTACGAGAACGCCCGCCTTTACGAGGAGACCCTCAAGGCCATTCATATGAGGCGGGAGATCGAGCTGGCCGTCCAGATCCAGAAGAACTTCCTGCCCCGGTCGGAGCCCGAGTTCCCGCCCTACGAGATCGGCGGCGGGGCCAAGGCGTGCCGCCGGGTCGGCGGCGATTACTATGACTACATCGCCGTCGACAAGGACCGCCTGGCGGTCATCGTGGCCGACGTTTCGGGGGTCGGCGTCAGCGCCTCCCTGCTCATGGCCTCCCTCCGGGGCGCCCTGCACGAGAGGTTCCCGGGGGCCACCGAGCTCGGCGATCTCGCGGCCAAGCTCAACGACTTCGTCTACTCGAGCTCGGACAGCCACCTGTTCATCTCGTTCTTCATGGGCATCATCGACCGGGCCGCGAACGAGATGGCCTTCGTCAACGCCGGGCACAACCCGCCGCTCGTCCTGGGCCGCAAAGGCCCGGCCCGGGAGCTCGAAAGCACGGGGTTCTGCCTGGGGATGTTCCCGGACCAGATCTACACGCAGGGGAAGACCGTCCTGGCCCCCGGCGACATCCTCTGCCTCTACACCGACGGGATCGTGGAGAGCCGGCAAGGGGAGGGCGACGAGTACGGTGTCGAGCGCCTCGCGGACCAGGTCCGGGCGCTCAAGGGCGAGCCGGCCGGGGACATCCGGGACAGGATCTTCGAGGACGTGCTGGCCTGGAGCGGCTGCGCCGAGGCGGGCGACGATATGACGCTCGTCATCATCAAGCGGAATCCGTGAGGGGCGGACGGGAAGGACGACCATGACCGGGCCGGACGGGAAGGAGCTCCGCGTGCCGGCCAAGCTGGAGGAGATCGACCGGGTCCGTGATTTTCTCAGGACCGCCACTGCCGCTTTGCCCCTCGACGAGGAGGCCTTGCTCAAAATCGAGTTGGCTCTCCACGAGATCTGCGTCAATATCGCCCGCTACGCCTACCCTCCCGGACGCGAGGGGGACATGGCCGTCCGGATCTGGCGGGATGAGGACTCGCTCTTCATCGAGGTCCGGGACAAAGGCATCCCTTTCAATCCTATCCGGAAAAAGAACCCCAACCTGATGGTCAAGCTCCGCCGCGGCGTCCCCGGCGGCTTGGGCGTCTACTTCTTCAAGACCCTGATGGACGGCCTTTCGTACCGGCGAGCCGACGGCCAGAACATCCTGACCGTCCGCAAGGCCCTCTGATCAGTAAAGGACCTTGTCCTCCCCGTTGACCTCGATCAGACGCGCGATCTCCTCCAGGATGAGGTCTTTGCGCGTCAGCACGGCTTCGATCTCCGTATCCGTCAGATAGTCGCCGGCCACGGCCTTGATGGTCGGACGATCCAACGCCCTGAGCCTCTCGACGACGGCCCGGGGCAGTTCGCTCATGAGCATGGGCCCCGTGGGACTGCGGGCCGAGTAGATGAGGCTGCGAACGAACTTGCCCGAGGTCCGGAAGCTCCGGGAATGGTCGATGAGGATGATTCGCCAGTCGGGCGTGATGAGGATCTGGTTCGAGTGGCGGTCCTCGTTGGCGATGAGATTGTCGAAGAGGCGCTGGAGATAGGTGGCCCGATTCCAGGAGAAGACCTTGGCCGGGGGGGTCTTGAGCTTTTTGCTCTCCTTCTCCTTCAGGGAGAACGTGTCGTCCACCCAGTATTGGCAGGAGCCCCTGTTGCCGCGGAAGCGGCGCTCGACCGTGGGCGGCACCATGCCCAGGCCGAGGTGCTTGTCGAGACGGTAGGCCGCGATCTCGTAGGCCCAGCCCTCCCAGTAGCCGCCCATGCGGCCTTCGGGGTTCTTCCACAGGCCCTTGTGCACGACGTCGCCGAGCCTGAGCGTCAAGACCCAGGGCGAGGTCACGGCCTCCGATCCCTTCATCTGGTAGCTCTGGCTCTCGTCGACCTCGGCGTTGCGCAGGAAATCCTCCCATTGATCCCGCAGGGCCAGCTC
>DSDX01000185.1 GCA_011048485.1 Candidatus Aminicenantota bacterium
AGGTTCAGCCCCACGGGCGGCGTCAGGTACCCCAGCTCCAGGTTGGCCAGGAAGATGATGCCCAGATGGACCGGGTGGATGCCGAACAGGTTCCCCAGCGGGATGATGAGCGGCACGACGACAAGGATGGCCGAATAGATGTCCATGAAGCAGCCGACGACGAGCAGGGCCACGTTGAGGAGGAGCAGGAAGAGGTACGGCGAGGAGATGTTCGCCGCGACCCACTCGCTGAGCTTCATCGGGATCTGGGCGTCGATGATGTAATACGACAGCCCGTTGGCCAGGGCCATGATGATGAGGACCCCGCCGATGATGGGCACGGCCCGCAGGAAAATACGGGGCAGGTCGCGGACCTTCATGTCCTTCTTGATGAAGGTCTCGACGACCCAGACGTAGAGCAGGGCGGCCGCCGCGCTCTCCTGGAGGCTGACGATGCCCCCGAAATAGAGGCCGAAAACGAGCAGCGGCAGGAGCAGCTCCCAGAGGGAGTCGACGAACGCCGCGGCCGCCTCACGGACCCGCAGCCTGTGCCGCGGCACCTTCCTCTTCCAGGAGAAAACGATGCCGACGGTCATCACGGACACGACCAGGAACAGGCCCGGCAGCAACCCGCCCAGGAACATGTCTCGGATGCTCGTCTGGGCGGTCACTCCGTAGATGATGACGGGCAGGCTGGGCGGAAAGAGCAGACCGATGCTGCCCGAGGCGGTCAGGATCCCGACCGTGAAGCCCTTGGGGTAGCCGGCCTTGCCGAGGATGACCGCCAGCAGCCCGCCCAGGGCCAGGATGGTCACTCCCGAGGCCCCCGTGAAGGTCGTGAAAAAGGCGCAGACGACGACGGCCATCGCGGTCAATCCGCCCGGGAACCAGCCGAACAGGGCCTGGAAGAAGCGGACCAGCCTCTCCCCCGCCTTGCTCTCCGACAGGAAGAAGCCCACGGCCGCGAACAAGGGGATGGCCGGGATGGCGCTCCCCGTCAACACCCCGTAAGCCTGGTTGGGCATGATCTCGAGGGGCATCCCGCCCCTGAGGAAGAGCAGGGCGCCGATCCCGCCGAGGACGGCGAAGATGGGCAGGCCGAGGAAGGCCGCCGCGACGAGGACGAAGATCACCGGCCCGGCCGCGGCCAAGCTCAACGGCCTGAGGGCGTCCCCGAGCGGAGAGAGGACCGGCACGGCGGCGCCCCCGGCGGTCACGAGCTGGACAAGGGCGTCGAAGCCGAAGAAAAGGCCCAGCGCCAGCGCGGCCAACGCGGCCGGCAGCCGGACCTTGGCCTTCTCCAGGCCGGTGATGAAGCGGACGCTCATGGCCAGGAAGCCAGCCGCCATGACCAGCACGACCAGCCTCTTGGGCAGGAAGCCGACCCGGTCCGCCGCGGCGAAGGCGTTCCGGGCGAACGACAGCGCGCTCAATCCGAACGCCAGCGTCAGCCCCGACGCCAGGACCGCCGTGACCGTCGCGACCGGCCCTTTGACCCGCTCCGGCAGGAACATCCCGGTGGCCAGGGCCAGGTGCTTCTTCTCGCGCGACGTGATGGCCGCGGCGGCGAAGGTGGCCACGAGCACGAGGTGCTCGACATAGACCCCGGAGTCGGGGATGCCCGTATGAAAGACCTTCCGGGCGACGACCTCGGCCAGGAGCATCCCTGCGAGGGCGAAGACGGCGAAGAACGCGGCCGCGTCCTCGACCGCCCGGCCGGCCCGCACCAGCCTATTGGCCATGGGCCTCCCGGTACTCCCGGACGTACGCCACCACCTGATCGTAGACGTCCTTCGAGAAGACGGAACCGATGAGGGAGGCGATGGCCTCGTCCGCAGCCGCCCGCCACTTGGCCAGCGCCTCGGCCGAGGGCTCGTGGACGACCAGCCCGTTGTCCTTCATCATTTTCAGGGCGTCGGCCTCGAGGCTCATGGTCTCCTCGTAGAGCCCCGCGGCCGCGGCCTCGACGGCCGCGAGGAAGGGCCGGTGGAACTCGGCCGGAATGGAGGCCCAGGCCTTGTCGCTGAGCAGCAGACCGCCGATGAGCGGGGCCAGGGACGGGGCGAGCATGTGAGGGGCCAGGGCGAAATACTGGCCCGAGCCGGCGACGAGGGCCGGCAGGTAGAGGGCCGTCACGGCGCCGCTCTGGAGCTGGACCATCAGTCCGTTCATGTCCCCGGTCACGGCTTCGTAGCCCATGCGTTTCCAGACCTGCTCGATCTCCGGGAAGTCGGCGGTCACGCAGATCTTGTGGGTCCTGAGGTCGTCGGGCTCGACGACCGGGCTCTTGGCGAAGAAATTGACCCAGCCGGCGAGCGTCCACAGCATGACCTTGAAGCCCTTGGCCTCGATCAGAGCCTCGAACTCCGGCTTCATCCGATCGAAGACGGCGTTGAACTCCTCGCGGGAATGGAACAGGAAGGGCATGCAGAGGACCGTCACGGAGGGATCGATCTTGGCCAGGCCCATGGAGGCGAAGACGCCGCCCTGGAGGACGCCCAGGCGCATCTTGCGGATCATGTCCTGCTCGCTCCCGGCGATGCCGCCCGGGTAGATCCTGACCTGGACGGCGCCGTTCGAGATCCGCTCCCAGTCGTTGGCCACCCGCTCCAGGGCCTTGTCCCACGGCGACCGGCTGGGCGCGACGCTGGCGATCTTGATCACGACCGCACCGGAGGGGCGGGCGGCCGCGGCCGTCTCGGCCCGAACGCCCGGTCCGTCCGGGGCGAGAAGGGGTGCGGCCAGGACGGCCAAGGCCAGGATGGCACCGGCTTTCTTGATCATGGGCGGTCCACCTCGATGAAGAAGTCGTCGATGTGCGCGAGGAGCCAGCGGGCCTTGCGCCGGTTGATGATGTTGACCAGCCGCGTCGCCGGGCTGCTGTCCGGATCGAACGCGAGAACGCGCTCGAGGAGTTCCTTGAATTCGGCGGCGTTCTGCTCCTTGACCGACACGGTCGTGGCCAGGGCCAGGA
>DSDX01000187.1 GCA_011048485.1 Candidatus Aminicenantota bacterium
GGATCGAGAGCTGGCCCCGCTCCAAACCGACGTTGGCCACGATCCGGTTCCAGCTCCGGGACAGGGGCTCGGACTGGCCGTTGGACTGGTGGTTGACGCCCGCCTGGACGAAACGGGCCTCGAACCCGAGCAGGTTGACATGGGTACCCAGCGTGAGCAGGAGCTCGGGCTCGTAGTCCGTCTCCCGGAAGGGCGAGCTGTCGTCGATGTTGTAGAGCTGCCAGAAGGACCGCTGCGTGTAGGCGGCCCAGAGCGTCAGGTTCTCGCCGAACATGTCCCGCCAGAGCCGGGCCTTGAAGCTCAGCTGGAAGGTGACCTCGGGCTTGACCAGGGTTTTGGCCGGGTCGACCTCCTGCAGGGGAGCCGGGTTCGGCGTGAAATTGTAGGAGAAGGCCAGGGCGTAATTGGGCCTGTGGAAGGTGACGCCCGGCTTTCCGGCCCGCGCCGCCCGGTCCAGCTGCCAGAGATCGGTGAAGTAGGACGGCCTCTCTTCTTCCCCGGACCCCGCTTCCGCGGCAGCCGCGGCCTGGTCTTGGTCGCCGGGCCCGATCCGGGATCCGGCTGAGAGCCCGCCGGCGAAAAGGCTTGTCGTCAGGGCCAGAACAATCGGAAGGGCGATCCGGCTTTTCGTTCTCGTCGACACGCGGCACCTCGATTCTCTCCCCGATGGCGAACTTGCGCCTTTCGGTCTTTATAGGGGCCCACCGGCCCGGATGTCAAGGGAGGCCTGAACGAGCATGAAGTCGACCAGCCACACATCAGCAATTTCCTTGACTTTTAATAGTTTTTTTTCTAGCGTGAAGTCACAAATTAAATCGTTCCCTGATCAACGCGCCTGTGGCTGTCCGTCCTGAGGAGCCGATCGGGGAAGAGGATACACGGGGATGTCGAGCCCTGATCCTTCTCAAAAGGGCCTCCGCTTCGGCGAATTCGAAGTCGATCTGGAGTCCGGCTCGCTGTTCAACCGGGGGGTGAGGGTCCGCCTGCGGGCGCAGCTGTTCAAGATCCTGTCCGCCCTGCTCGAGCGTCCGGGTGAGGTCGTCGCCAGGGAAGAGCTTCAGCGCCGGCTGTGGCCCGGAGACACGGTCGTCGATTTCGAGATCAATCTCAACACCCTGGTCGCCAGGCTCCGCGAGGCTCTCGGGGACTCGGCCGCGCGTCCCCGCTACATCGAGACCCTGCCCAAGCGGGGCTACCGGTTCCTGGCCGATGTGTCCGAACGCCCGGCCCCGGAAGCTGCCCCGCCCCGGCGCGTCAGGATAGCGGTCCTGCCATTCGTGAACGTCGGGGGCGATCCGGCCGAGGAGTATTTCGGCGACGCCATGACCGACGAGATCATCACCGCCCTGTGCCGGATCGCGCCCCGGGAGCTGGCCGTCATCGCCCGCACGACGGTCATTCACTACAAGCGCAGCGACAAGGACGTGGCCCAGATCGGGCGGGAGCTCGACGTGAGCCACGTCGTGGAAGGCGCCGTCCGCCGCGACGGCGACCGGGTCTCGATGAGCGTCCAGCTGATCCAGGCCGCCGACCAGACCCACGTTTTCGCCCAGAAGTACGAGGCCGAGATGCGCGCCATCTTCGAGGCGGTGAACGACGCGGCCTCCGACATCGCCGGCCATATCGCCGGCCCTGCGGTTCCGGAGAACGAGCCAGGTGGCCGGACCGCCGGCGGACGTCATCTCCGGAAGCCGACCGAGGATCCGGTGGCCTACAACGAATATATCCAAGCCCGCCACGAGATGGGCAAGTTCCGCCCCGAGAGCTTCGGCACGGCCCGGCGGCAGCTGGAAAGGGCCGTCGCCCTCGATCCCGAGTTCGCCTTGGCCCATAACGCCTTGGCGGAGATCGATTGGCTGCTGGGCTATCTCGGCTATATCGAGCCGCGCAAGGCCTTCTCCGACGGGATTATGCGGGCCCTTCGGGCGCTCGAGATCGACGGCTCCCGGGCCGAGACCCACGCCCTGCTCGGCTCGTTCCACAAAGCCGTCGAATACAACTGGCCCGGGGTCCGCCGGGAAATAGCCATCGCCCTGCGGCTGGACCCGGCCTCGCCTCTGGTCAGGCTCCACTACGCCATCAGCGAGCTGATGCCCCACGGGCGCGTCGAAGAGGCGATCTTCGAGATCCAACAGGCCCTCGATCCGGACCCTTTGTCCCTGCTAACCCAGGGCTGGCTGGGGATCATGCTCGTGCTGGCGCACAGGTGGGACCAGGCGCTCGACCAAGGCCGCCTGCTCCTCGAACTCTACCCAGGCGAGCTTTGGGGTCACTTCGTCAACATGGTTGCCTACCGGGGGATGCGCCTCCTCGAAAAATCCGCCGCCGCCGGGCGCGCGGCCGTCAAGGCCTCCGGGGAGGCGGCCAGCCAGATAGGATGGCTCGGGCTCACCCTGGGCCTTGGCGGGAAGACCGCCGAAGCCCGTTCGCTCCTCGAGCGCCTGCACACCCGAGCGGCCCAGGGCTATGTGCCCCCGACGAGCTTCGCCTGGATTCACCTGGGTCTCGGCGAGACCGACGCCGCTTTCGGGTGGCTCGACCGCGCCGTCGACGCCTGCGATCAATACATGATGCCCATCAAGAGCTACGAGTTCTTCGATCCCATCCGCTCCGATCCGCGGTTCCTCGCGCTCCTGCGCAAGATGAACCTGGAGCCCTGAGCTTCGTCCGAGGCCCGATCCCGGGCCGACACGCCGATCATTCTTCGAACAAGGGACGTGCGGACCCGGCACGTCCGCAGGGGGCTCTCGCTCCGGCCGAGCTTGGCATGTCGATTGCTGCCTTAGATAGAAATGAAAGGCACGCGAACGCCGCCAGGAGAGATCTCCCGAGGGCCAAGCGCCTTCACTGGGCTTCATTCTTTCTTCGAGCAAAGGAAGTTTACAAAGTGATTTTTCATACAACTAATATTTTAGTTGACAAACTAACAGTTTA
>DSDX01000361.1 GCA_011048485.1 Candidatus Aminicenantota bacterium
CTTCAGGAAGTACGGCGTCCGGAGGATCGTCACCATCTGTCCCCACGGCTACAACACGATCAAGCGCGAATACCCGGGGCTCTTGGACCTCGCGCCCGGTCTCACGGCCGAGGATAAGAAGGCCCTCGCGCGGATCGTAGTCGTATCCCATGTCGAGCTCATCATCGGCCTCATCGGCGACGGCCGGTTGAGACCCGCGGCGGGGGCGGCGGCCGCCTACACCTTCCACGACCCGTGCTATCTCGGCCGCCACAACGGCTTGACCGAGCAGCCCCGGGCGGTCCTGAGTTCGGCTCTCGGACGCCGGCCGAAGGAGCTGGCCCGTCACGGCGAGGACAGCTTCTGCTGCGGGGCCGGGGGGGGCTTGATGTGGACCGAGGAGAAGCCGGGGACCCGGGTCAATCACCTGCGGACGGACGAGGTCATCGCCGCGGGCGTACCGCTTGCCGCCGCGGCCTGCCCCTTCTGCCTGACCATGCTCCGCGACGGCCTTAAGGACAAGGGCCGCGAGGACATCGCGGTCAAGGACATCGCCGAGATCGTCGCGGCCGGGATCTGAGCCCTATCTCTCGGCTTTGGTTTTCTCCATCCTCTCCCAGGCCCCAACCAGGCCCTGGCGAGCCTTGGCAAGCTTCATCAGCCTGTCGCCGAGCCCCTTCAGGTCCTTGCCGGCGTCCCCGATGGATCTCATGGCCTTGTCGTTCGCGCCGTAGCCGATGACCAGCGCCGGGGCCGGGAGACCGGCCTGTTCGGCCTGGTCTTTGGCTTTTTCCCAGGCCCGGCGAGCCGAGCTCCGGTTGCCGGCCAGTCCGTCGAAGTCCCCGGCCAGTCCCCGCAGCACCTTGCCCGCCGCCTCGAGGTCCTTGACCAGGGCCTGCTCCTGGTCGGCCACATCCTTGATGGCGTTGAGGACGTCCAGCTCGGCCTTCTGGACCTTGACCTCGGCCTCGAGAGCCTTTCTCGACTCGTCGTCCTTGGCCTTCCCGGCCGCTTTCTGCCTGACCTCGAGCCCTTTGATCTCGACCTTCTTGAGATCGCGCTGGAAGTCGATCCGCGTGCGGGCCTCCGCCAGCCGGCCGTCAAAGACGCGGGACATCTCCAAGCACCAAGAGGCGATGTTTCTGACCGAATCGAGCTCCCCCGACGGCATGTCCGGGAGGAGGCTCTCGAGCTCGTAGAGGTCGGTCACGACGACGGTCTCGGTCGCCGCGACCTCCTGCCCGGACGCCCAGATCGGCGTCAGGGCCAGCGCGGCGGCGAGGGTCGCCGTCCGGAGGGCCCGGCTCCTTAGCTTGACGAGAAAAAATGGCATGTTCTCTGCTCCCTTCCTAGATGTCGGCACGATATCCCCCCGCGGGAAGGCGGGAACGAGGCGCCCCTTCGCTCTTGATGATATCGCCGGTCCGCGGAACCGTCAAGCGCCCCGGCCGCCGGTCAAGCTAGGATCTCCCTGAACGCCCGGATGGCCCGCTCGACGTCCTCGTCGTCGACGTCCTTGTGGGTGACCATGCGAATGCCGCCGTAGATGGCCAGGGCTAGGATGCCCTTTTCCTTCATCTTCCCGATCATGGCCTCCACGGTCAGCGCGGGATGGTCGAAGCCGAAGATGACGATGTCCGTCTCGACCGACTCAGGATCGATCTTGACGCCCGGCAGGCCGGCGATCCCCCGGGCCAAGGCCTTGGCCCTGACGTGATCCTCGGCCAGCCTGTCGACCATCTCGGTCATGGCGATGAGGCCCGGGGCGGCCAGGACGCCGACCTGGCGCATGCCGCCGCCCAGGGCCTTCCTCAGCCGGCGGGCGAACTCGATCCGCTCGCGTCCGGCGACGAGAACGGACCCGACGGGCGCCGAGAGGGCCTTCGACAGGCAGAACTGGAGGGAATCGACCTCCCGGGCATAGTCCCGGACCGGAACGCCCGAAGCGACGCTGGCATTGAAGATGCGGGCCCCGTCGAGATGGACCTTCAACCCGTGCTCGTCGGCTATCCCTCTGATAGCCTTGAAGTTATCAAGAGGCAGGACCGAGCCTCCCCAGTTGTTGTGGGTGTTCTCGAGGCAGACGAGGGTCGTCCGTGGGGTATGGACGTTCGGCTTGCGGACGGCCGCGGCCACGTCCGCGGGGTCCATGGCCCCGCGATTCGACCGCAGCGGCCGCGGCGTCACCCCGGACAGGAAGGTCATGTGGGTCGATTCCATGTTGTAGATGTGGGCCCGCTCCTCGACGATGACCTCCTCGAGGGGGCCCGTCCACATCTTGACGGCGATGGCGTTGGCCATGGTCCCCGAGGGACAGAAGAGCGCCGCCTCCTTCCCCATCGTCTCGGCGGCCAGCCTCTCGAGCTCGTTGACGGTCGGGTCGTCGCCGTGGACGTCGTCGCCGACCAAGGCCTCGGCCATGGCCTTTCTCATCTTCTCCGTCGGCCTCGTGACCGTATCGCTGCGGAAATCCGAATACACCATGGTCATGTCGATTCCTCCCGGAAGCCGATTATAGTGAATTGTCGGCCCTCAGGGCAATCCCGGCCCGTCCCGTCCGTTTACTAAGTTCCGAAGATATGCTAATAATAGTTTTTGAATGCCCGAGCGCGATCACGGTCGATGACGAACAGATCACTCTACAACGCGGCCCTGTCGACCCTCCTGTTCCTCATCCTCTTCTTCCTGAGCGCCGTCATCTTCTCGCAGGTCCTGCTCAAGAGCGAGATCGTCACGGTCCCCGACGTCACCGGCAAGACGATCACCCAGGCCCGCCGGGAGCTCCGGAAGAAGGACCTGGCGCTCGAATCGAAGGGCGCCGAAGCGAACGACCGCTTCGAGAGGGGCCTCGTCGTCCGCCAGGACCCGGCCGCGGGATCGAGGATCCGCGTCACCACGGCCGTCCAGGTCGTCACGAGTTCGGGCAGCGGCACGGTCGAGGTCCCGGAC
>DSDX01000236.1 GCA_011048485.1 Candidatus Aminicenantota bacterium
CGCCACGGCCATGCACGACGTGACCCGGGGAGGGCTCCTGGAGGCGCTGCTCGAGATCGCCCTCCTGTCCGGGGTCGGCCTGGAGGTGGACGGGGGCCTCGTTCCGGTCCCGCCGGTCGTCGCCCGCTTCGCGGCCGCCTTCGCCTTCGACCCGATGAAGATGATCTCGTCCGGGACCCTCGCCGTCACCGTGCCCCCCGATCGCGTGGAGGACGCGCGCCGGGCCCTGATAAACCTCGGCCTGGTCTTCTCCTTCGTGGGCCGGGTTACCGAGGGCCGCGGGGTCCGGGTCGCGCGCGAAGGGGGCGTCGGCGCCTACAAGGACGTCCGCTGCGAGGAGGACGAGCTGGCCCGGCTGTGGGCCCTCTACCCCCGCGACGCGTCCGCCTGAACGGGGCGCGGGCCATCGGCCCGCGGGCCCGCCGGGACGGAACGCCCTACTCCATTAAAAGCAGGCTCAGGGCCATGACTAGCATTCCCCCCACGAGGCCGAAAAGGCTGTCGTGGCCTTTCCCGTAGGCCCGGCTCGTCGGCAGCAGCTCGTCCAGGCTGATATAGACCATGATCCCGGCCACGGCGGCGAAGAGGATGCCCATCGCCTCGGAGGAAACCGCCCCGGCCCCGCCGCCCGTGAACAGGCAGAGGGCGAGATAGGCGACCCCGGCCCCGAAGGGCTCGGCCAGCCCGCTCAGCAGGGAATAAACGAACGCCTTCCTCCTGTTCCCCGTCGCGTAGTAGATCGGCACGGACACGCTGATCCCCTCGGGGATGTTGTGAAGGGCGATGGCCACGGCGATGGCCACGCCCAGGGCCGGGTCCCTGAGGGCGGCCAGGAACGTCGCCAGGCCTTCGGGGAAATTGTGGATGGCGATGGCCAGGGCCGTGAACAGTCCCATCCGCAGGAGCTTGCCGTGCCGGGGCCCGTGGTCATGAGATCCGCGTTCGCCCTCGACTCCGCTCCGATCCGCCCCGGAGGAGGGGCGCGGCCGGGGGGCGGGCCCTCCGTGAAGGGGCGCTTCCTCCTCCTCGGAATGGGTCTCGTGCGGGTTCTCGGCGGCCGGCACCAGCACGTCGATCACGCCGATCAGGAGGATGCCGCCGAAGAACGCGGCCGTGTTGATCCACAGTCCCCGGGGATGCCCGTAGGCGGCCGTCAGCTCCTCCGCCCCTTTCAGCAGGATCTCGACGAACGAGACATACAGCATGACGCCCGCGGAAAAGCCCGTGGCCAGGGACAGGAAGCGGGTGTTCGTCCTCTTCGCGGCGAAGGCGATGGCGCTTCCGATGCCCGTGGCCATGCCCGCAAAGAGGGTCAGCCCGAAGGCCATCCAGACGTTCATGGTCCTGTCCTTTCGGCCGGGCCCTACTATACCGCAGCCCGAGGGATGGTGCCAGCCCCGGGGGCAGTCCCGGGGGCAGAGCGTTCGGGACGTCGAGCCCTGATTCTTCTTGACAGTCCCGGGGCGGGGAATTATGCTTTTTGCGGCGGGTGTTTTGCTCAGCGATCATCAAGACCGGCGCTCATCCGCGCCCGATCACCACGCGAACCCCAGCCCGCCCGCCGCAACCCAGTAAGGAGAAGGCCATGCATTTCGATCTCTTGTCGTCCCGGGACCTTAAGGCGATCGACGCGTTGAGAGACGCCTACGGCGGAGGCAAGGAGATATCCGCCCGGATCGAGGCCCTCAGAGGGTATGACGCCAGGAAGAAGGCCCTCGAGGCCAAGGGCTGGGGGGAGACCCTGGAGAAGGCCGAGTCCTATGTCGGAGGCTTCGCCAAGGTCGAGGATTTCGCCGCGAAGAACGGCATCAAGGCGGCCAAACCGGGCGTCTGCACCGCCCAAGTCTCCGGCTTCCAGGGCGCCCACGTCACGCTCGACTGCATCCGGCGCATCGGCGAGAAGGGAGACGTCCTTTTCCCGACCGAGATGATCTCGGTCGTGCCCATGACCGAGACCTACGTCTACGGCGGCGACCTCATGGCCACCCTGGCCCTGGCCGAGAACCTACTGGGCGCCAGCAAGTTCTGCTCCACGAACCTGATCGGCACGCCCGTCCTCGAGGACCGTTTCGCCCGGGTGGAGAAGATCACCGGCGAGAGGTTCGAGCGGGCCAGCGTCGGCAACGGCCTGAGTCAGATCATCCTCAAGAACCAAGGGACGGCCTTCGGGAACCTCGGCGGCGTCGAGGTGGGAAACAACAATCACCTCGCTTACCTCGACGGGATCACCCGGGCGGCCATCGAGACAGGGGCCAGCTTCTTCCTCAATCCCAGCTGGTCGACGATCGTCGCCGCCTGCTATTACGCCCGCGAGATCCCCAACCTGTCCTTCAAGATCTCGATGCTCCTCTCGACCCAGAACGCCATCCAGCTTCGGATGCTGATGAACATCATCAAGGCCTACCTCAGGGACGACGGGACGACGCCCATCTACGAGATCAACATCGGCAACGCCGCCACGGCGGAGACCTTCATCCAGTGCTTCCGCGAGCTCCGGGAGTCCGGCCTCCCCCCCGTCTACCTGGCCGCCCACCTGCGCATCAACCCCGATCTGGGGCGGGCCGACTTCGACTGGACCGAGTGCGCGTTCAAGGTCCTCGAGGCCGGCTGCGACCTGACCATCAAGTACGAGAGCGACGGGACCTCCCGGCCCTACGACACGATGGAGGCCTACTTCCTGTCCGACGAGGAGCGCAATGCCAAGGCCGGCCTCATCGGCGACGTCATCTACCACAAGTGCCTGCGCTGCGACCTCGACGCCAAGGAGATCATGCGCCGGGGGCACAAGGTCCGCTTCGCCGATATTTCCTGCCGCGACTGAGGCGGGGGACGGGATGGATCTGGGCCTAGCGAACAGGATCGCCCTGGTGACGGCCTCCAGCCGGGGGCTGGGGAGGGCCATTGCCGCGGCCCTGTCGCGGGA
>DSDX01000004.1 GCA_011048485.1 Candidatus Aminicenantota bacterium
GCCTCGGTCTTGAGGGCGGCCAGCCCCTGATCGAGCGCCTTGGCCAGCGTCCGCTTCATGAGGCCGGGAAAGAGCTTCGCGAGCCAGCCCTCGAAGGATTCTTCCGTGCGGGCGTGCGTGCTCCGCCCTCTCTCCGCAAGCTCCCAGACGTGTACCGCGCGGACCCCGAACATCTTCCCCGTCCAGGCGATCCTCGCCGGAGGCGCGACTTCCTCCAACCGCGAGACGATCTTGAAGCCTCCGGAGGCCCACTCGAACGAAGTGCCGGCCTCAACCGAGCCGTTTATCCGGATCCGCGAAACGCTCTTGTTCCATCTCGGCCAGTTTTCGAGGTCGCTCAGGACCTCCCAGACAGTCTCGACCGGCGCCTCGATAGGAGCCTCGGCAGACCCGACCGCCGGGGCACTCCGATCGACTTCGACTCGGGCCATGGCTCCCTCCTCTGCCAATATACTAACCCGAAAACGGGTGAAAATGAGAATCCCTAAATCCCCCGTACCTTATCCCCCTTGCCGCAAATATCGATGATGCGCGCGCGATCCTCGTTCTCCTTGTCGACCTTGAAATAGACCTCGACGAGCTCGATCATGTCCTCATCGCGGAAGTACGCGTAGATGAGACGCAATCCCGACTCCGCCCCCCGTCCCTTGAGGGCTCGGCAAGCGAATTTCTTGACCTTGTAGAGCTGAGGCTTTCCGAAAGGAAGGTCGGGGATCCGGAACACTCCCTGATTATCGATATCGAGCTTATGGAAGAGACCGATTTGAGCCCTGATGAGTAAGGCCAGATCCTCCTCCAACGTGCGAAACCTTTTGCTGAGCCTTCTGAGGTCACGCTCGAACGGCGGCAGCCGACGCACCTCATGAAACGACGGCATCGCCCGCCCTCGCCGTGTAGGCCGCCGTCCTGTAGAAAACAGTCTCATAGGGAATGAGGCCGCCCTCGTCGGTGCTCAGCCAGGGGACGTCGTGATGCGAGTACTCGCTGATCTGGGCCGCTGTCATGTCCGAAAGCCTGTCGAGAACGCGATTGATGACCTCGATCTCCCGTCCGCTGACAAAGGACAGGTCAGGGCGCCGGAGCGGGAGATACTTCGTCTGGGGGTAGCCGAAGAACTTGTCGGGGAGCTTCCGGAGATCTCCGGACTTGATCATTTGTTCCGCGACTTTTGCGAACTCGAGAGGCGTCGGTCCGTATTTGTTCTTCTTGTAGGTCGCCCCGACGAGTTGCTCTTCGTATCGCTCGTAATAGTCGAAATCGATGAAATACAGGAGCTTGTAGAGCACCGTTTCGCCGATGTCCGGCTTGGCGCCCACTTTATTGAGGATGTAGAGCAGGACTTCCCGGAATTTAATCAGGTTCTTGCGCGGGACATCGATCCGGATCTCGCCCGCGGCCTTCTTGCACTCCGCCCTGGCCTTTCGGATGAAGACCTGCGGACTCTTGGACTCATCGAAAAATGCGTCGACGGAAACGTCGAAGATATCGGCCAGCCGCTTGATCTCCTCGGCGCTGAGCTTTCTCTTGCCCGTCTCGATGAGCGACAGCGTGGGGCGTGCCACCCCGAGGAGCTTGGCCAGGGCCTCCTGATTGAGGCCGCGGCTTTCGCGAAAGCGCCGGACGCGCGATCCCAGAGCAGCCATGAGGTCCCTCCCTTGTACCAAGTTAGGGAGTGTCATGTTATTTGTCAAGTTTTTGTTGTGTATTATAACATCGAAGGGAAAGGCCCATCCCCATCAAATAGGGACAGAGTATTGTGTCCCCTATTTCTTTCGCCGGCGATATCGACGACCTTCCCCAGGATCGAGTTCTTCTCGATCTCGCTCTTCGATACGACAACCCTCAGTACCCCGAAGGCCTGACTGACGGCGATGTTCATCCGCACGGGCTACCTCAAAGACTTCGTCATCCATTCCATGCCTCCATGAACAAATTGCCATAAACGCGCTTTATGAGTAAAATCGAGCCCGCAAGAGCAACGGGCCCAAAGAATGAGCGAAGACCCTCGATGTGGTTGGAACTCCAAGTTCCCGCATTTCCGATCGACTTCGCCCAAGTTCATCCGCGAAAGCTTGAGCGCTTACGTCAAGGACGCCGGGCCCGATCAGATCCGCGCCTGGGATACGTCCATCCCTCCACTCCAAAGCGAAGTCGGCGAGATCCTCCAAACCGATAGGGCCGCGCCGGACTACTCCACCATCCTCGAGTACACGCTCCCCATGGAGTCCCGGCGGACCGATGTCATTTTCCTGGCCAAGAGCTCGGTCGTCGTCCTCGAGCTCAAAGGAAAATTGCGGCCCTCTCAGGCCGATATCGATCAGGCCGCCGCCTACGTCCGGGATCTCCGCTGCTACCATCGCGAATGCGAGAACCGGCCGGTCCTGGCATTATGTGTTCCGATGAAGGCCCGGGGGTACCTGGGCCGCGAGCACGATGTCTATATCCTAGGTCCTGATGCTGTCGACGGCTTCGTCGAAGACCTTCCCCACGATCCGAGCCAACCTCCCATCGTCCCTCAAGATTTTCTTGCCGAAACCGCTTACCGTCCCTTACCGACGCTCGTTCAAGCCGCCCGTGAGCTGTTCGAACATGGAGATCTCCGGCCCATCCGCCGCGCCAGGGCTGCAACCGACCCGGCCGTATTCAAGATCAAAGATATCATCCATCAGGCCGCCGACCGCCAGAGAAGAAGGCTGATCCTTTTAACGGGTGTCCCGGGCGCCGGGAAAACCCTCGTCGGACTGCGCACGGTCCACGCCCATTACCTAGATGATCTCGCCGTTCCCAGAGAGAACGGCAAGCCTAGCGTACCGGCAGTGTTCCTATCCGGGAACGGTCCTCTCGTCGAGGTGCTCCAATACGAGCTTCGCGGCGCCGGTGGCGGGGGCAAGACGTTCGTCCGCGGCGTTAAGGAC
>DSDX01000233.1 GCA_011048485.1 Candidatus Aminicenantota bacterium
ATCCAGGGCGTCGGCGTGGGCACCATCACCGACATCCTCAGCGCCGTCCGCTTTAACGTCTACGACCACGGCCATTTCACCATGAAGGAGCTCCTGGCCGCGCTCGCCGACGACTTCAAGGGTCACGAGGCGCTGCGCCAGCGCGTCCTCAACCGGAGCCCGAAATTCGGCAACGACGACGACTACGCCGACGGCCTCATGACCCGCGTCTTCGACGCCTACTTCGAGGCCGTCGACGGGCGCCCGACGCCGCGCGGCGGCACCTACCGGATCAACCTCCTGCCGACGACGGTCCACATCTATTTCGGCAAGATGACCGGGGCCACGCCGGACGGCCGGCTGGCCGGCGACGCCGTCTCCGAGGGCGTCTCGCCGGTCCAGGGCGCCGACCGCAAGGGCCCCACGGCGGTCATCAAGTCGCTCGGCAAGATGGACCATGTCCGGACGGGCGGGACGCTCCTCAACCAGAAGTTCACCCCGCAGCTCCTGGCCGACGACACGGGCCTCCGGGGGCTCAAGGACCTGGTCCGGTCATACTTCCGGCTCATGGGCCACCACGTCCAGTTCAACGTCGTCACCGCGGACCTGCTCCGGGAAGCCCAGGCCCATCCGGAGCGGCATCGCGACCTCGTCGTCCGGGTCGCCGGCTACAGCGACTACTTCGTCGACTGCTCGACCGAGCTCCAGAACGAGATCATCCGCCGGACCGAGCACCAGGAGCTCTGACGCCCAGGCGCGGTCGCCGCGGGGGTCGGTCCCTCTGGACATCCCGGAGCGGTTGGTGTATAAGGTGGCCTCTTGGGCCCATGCTGGAAGACAGGAAAACGGACATCCGGAACGTCATCGCCCTCCCCGACCTTCTCGCCGAACCGACCTGCCTGGTCGGGGTCGGCAATCCGATGCGCCGCGACGACGGGGTTGGTCCCTGGATCGTCGGGGCCGTCCGGGGCCTGACCGACGCCACCATCCATAGCGTCGTCGACGCCCAGGACGTTCCCGAGAACTTTGTCCCGGTCATCGCCCGCGGCGATTGCCGCAACGTCGTCTTCATCGACGCCGTCGCCGCCGATGGCCCGCCCGGGACCGTCATCTTCGGCCCCCTGGCCGACTTCGCCGAGGCCGGCAGCTTCTCGACCCACAAGCTGGCGCTCTCCCTCAGCGCCAAGTTCCTCGAAGCCGCCGGCAAGAAGGTCTTCCTGCTCGGCGTCGTGCCCGCCGACCTCGATTTCGGGACCGGCTTCACGGCCGAGGTCGAACGGGCCGTCGCCTCCCTCCTGGATCTTCTGCGCGCGGCCGTCAAGACGTCGCCGTATTGACGCCGGGCCTTCCCCGTTGGATACTGGTCTGGGACGTCCGCGTCCGGACGCCGAAAGGAGCCCGCCCATGTCCAAAGAACTGAGAACCGAAATCGTCTTCAAGGACGGGATGAAATTCGACGGGATCTCGAACCGGGCCGGCGTTTCCGTGGCCCTCGATTTCGCCGACGAGGAGGGCGCGATCGAGGGCTTCGCCCCGCTCGAGCTCCTGCTCGTGAGCCTGGCCGGGTGCAGCGGCCAAGTCACGGTGGGCCTCCTCAAGCGGATGGGTCAGGAGGTCAAAGACCTGACCATCCACGCCAAGGGAACCAAGAGGGAGATCCACCCCAAGGTCCTGACCTCGATCGAGCTCGAGTTCGAGTTCCGAGGCGGGAAACTCGATGGGGCCGCCGTCGAGAAGGCCATCGGCCTTTCGGAGGACCGCTACTGCCCCGTCTGGGCCATGCTCAAGGAGGCGGCGCAACTCAAGGCGACCTACAAGCTCTTGCCCGGATGAAGAGTGCCCCGTGAGGAAGGGGCGGCAGAAAGGAGGGGAACCATGACCGCGGAAGCGACAAGAAAGACGGCCTGCGACGTCACCCTGAGGATCGGGGGCGAGGCGGGCCAGGGCGTGAACGTGGTCTCGGGGCTCCTCGGCAAGGCGCTCCTTCGCCAGGGACTTCATGTCTTCACCCATCACGACGTCATGTCGCGCATCCGCGGCGGGCATAATTTCTCCCAGATCCGCGCGAGCGATGTCCCCGTCATGGCCCCCGCCGAACGGGTCGACATCCTCGTCTGCCTGGACGAGAACACCCTGCGCCTCTACGAAGAGGAGCTGGACGGCGTGATCATCCACGATCCCGACTGGGGCGGACCTCGGAAGGGCGGCAAGTCGAAGCGCCTCCCCCTGTCGCTCGAGAAGATCGCCAAGGAGAAGGGAGGCGACGCCCGGATGGCCAACACCGTCGCCGCGGCGGCCTCGCTGGCCGTTCTCGGCCTCTCCTTGGACCCGCTTCTCGATCTGCTCGGGGAAACGTTCGGTTCGAAGGGGGACAAGGTCCTCGAGGGCAACCGGGCCTGCGCCAGGGCGGGATTCGCCGCGGCCAAGGACGCGTTCGAGGGGCCCCGGCTCTGCGCCGGTTTCGAGGCCCCGCCCGGAGGGAAGCGGATCCTGATCACGGGCAGCGAGGCCATGGCCATCGGCGCTCTCGCTTCCGGGCTGCGGTTCTATACCGGCTACCCGATGTCACCGGCGACGGCCATCATGGAATTCCTGGCCTCCAAGAAGGATGAATACGGATTGGTCATCGAGCAGGCCGAGGACGAGATCTCCGCGGTCAACATGGCCGTCGGGGCGTCTTTCGCCGGGGCCCGGACGCTCGTGGCCACCTCCGGCGGCGGCCTGGCCCTCATGGTCGAGGGGATTAGCCTGGCCGGGATGACCGAAACGCCCCTGGTCATCATCGACTGCCAAAGGCCCGCCCCGGCGACCGGCCTGCCGACCCGGACGGAACAGGCCGACTTGCTCTTCGTGGCCCACTGCGGCCACGGGGAATTTCCCCGGGCCGTTCTCGCCCCCTCGACGGCCGAGGAAGCGTTCTATCTGACCAA
>DSDX01000234.1 GCA_011048485.1 Candidatus Aminicenantota bacterium
CCCCAGGAGACCCTCCACAGCTTGATCCAGACCCAGCTCGACAAAGGCCGGAGGAACATCCTGGTGGACCTCGGAGGCGTAGGTTTCATCGACAGCTTCGGCGTGGGCCAGATCCTCGCGTCCTTCATCTCGACCCAGAACCTGGGCGGCAAGCTCAAGCTCTGCCGGATCTCGCCCAAGCTGCGCCTCATCTTCGAGATCACCATGCTGCACAAGGTCCTCGATATCCACGAGGATTGCGATCGGGCCCTGGAGAGCTTTGGGTAGGCCTGAGTCCGACCAGGCCTGACGAGGGGGCGCATTGGCCGACGGCCGGCTCGAGAGGATCCTTAAGAGGGTGGGGGACGTCCGCGGGCCCGAGGCCCGGGCCACCCTGGCCCTGACGGGCTTCTTTTTCCTGGTCACGGCGACCTTCTATATCATCAAGCCGGTCAAAGAGAGCTTCCTGATCGGCTATGCGGCCCCCACCTGGTGGTCCTACGCCGATCTGGCCACGGCCCTGCTCATCGGCTTCGTCGTCGCCCTCAACACCCGGCTCCTGGACCGGCTGCCGCGGCGGATTTACCTCACGGCTTCGCTGCTCTTCTTCATCGCCGGCCTTTTCGCCTTTTGGTATGTCTTCGACATCTATCTGCGGGGCTTGAGGACGTCGCCGACGATCGACCCGGCCGGGACCCTCTTTTTGATCTGGGTCCAGATGAAGATCCCGACCACCTGGCCCGTACCCGTCCTGGTCTTCTCGCTCTGGGCCGACGTCTTCATCGCCATGTCCGTGACCCAATTCTGGATCGCCGTCAACGATATCGTCCATCCCCACCAGGCGAAGCGGCTCGTGGGGCACTTCGTCTCGGGCGGGCTCTTCGGCGGGATCGCCGGCGCGGCCGCCGCCGCCCTCATGACCCTGGCCGGTCTCATCACGCCCGATCGCCTGCTCCTCGTTTGCCCGGCCCTTCTGGCCCTGGCCGCGGCGACGGTCAACGTCATCTACGCGGAACAACGCAAGATCGACGCATCGGCCGGGGAGGAACGCATCGCCCCGGCCTCCAAGGTCGGGACGCTGGAGGGATTTCGGACGGTCCGGAGGGACCGCTATCTCCGGCTGCTGGCGGCCATGCTGGCCGCGGCCATAGTCGCTGGAGCCCTCATTAACTATCAGTTCAAGACCATCGTCAAGCACGTCTACGCGGACAGCCAGGCCAGGACCGCCTTCATCGCCGTCTTCTTCCTTGGGATCCTGGTCGTTTCCGCGGCCTCCCACCTCTTCATGACGAGCCGCGTCCTCAAGTCCCACGGCATCCGCTGGGCCATCGTCATCGCCCCGGCCGTCATCCTGGCCGCCTCGACGACCGTTTTCCTCATCCCGGTCGGGGCGCTGCTCGTCTGGACCATCGTCGTCCGCGGCGGCGACAAGATGTTCGACAACACCCTCAGCCAATCCATCCGGGAGCTCCTCTACATCCCCGTCGCCCCGGCGGACAAGTACCGGGCCAAGATCTTCATCGACATGTTCGTCAACAAGTTCGCAACCGGGTTCGCCGCCGTCCTCTGGCTGGCCCTCAACGCCGCCCGCAACTTCGCCTACCGGGCCGACCAGCCGCTCGCCATCGTGCGCGAGACGGGCATCCTGGCCCTGGCCTTCCTCTTGACCTGGCTCGTCCTGACCCGGTTCGTCTACCGCGAGTATCCGGCCGTCCTGAAGCAGGACCTGCGGCCGCTCTGGCAGGACGGCCGGACCGTCGTCGGCGAGAAGATCGACGAGCAGCTCGTTCGGGAGGTCTTCAACGCCGTCCAGAGCCGCGAGCGCAGCACGACGCTCTATTGGATGAACGTCTTTAACCTGGTCCGGTCGAAGAGCCTGACACCCGAGCTCAAGGAGCTTCTGGGCGTCAAGAGGAGCGAGCTCAAGGCCCGGTCCATGGACGCCATGTTCGACGTCGGCGGGGCGGGAACGTTCTATCCGGGGCTCGAGGAAGCCATCTCCGACAGCGAGCTCCAGAAGGAGATCGAGCTCATCTATCTGCTCCCGGCCTATCAGAAGATCATGGACCGGCACCTCGACGGCATCATCTCCTCGTCGTCCGAGGTCGACCGCATCGAGGCGGCCAACAGCATCTGCAGGATGGCGCCGAGCCCCTCGACGCTCGACGCCCTGGTCCGCCTGCTCGAGGACCCGTCCGCCGAGGTCGTGCTCTATGCCCTGAACAGCGCCTCCGTGCACCGGCGGCCCGAACACGTGCCGCTCATCCTGCGCCATCTGGCCAATCCGATGACCGTCGCCGAGGCCCAGGCGGCTCTGGCCGCCTACGGGCCGGATATCGCGGGCCTCCTCGCCCCCGTGCTCCGCTCGGCCGCGGAGCCCCTAGAGGTCCGCCGGGCCATCCCGGACGTCCTGGCCCGGCTCGGAACACAGAAAGCCTGCGACATCCTCGTCGGCGAGCTGGCCCGCCGCGACGACGGCCTAGAACAGCCGATCATCGCGGCGCTGAGCAAGATCCGGGCCGAACGGCCCCTGGTCCGGTTCCGCGAAAAGCGTCTCCGGCCCGAGCTCCATGCCCTGATCAGGAAGGCCTGCGAGGTCGCCCTCAACCCTTCGCGCCCTCCCGAGGAGGTCCGGGCGGCCCTCGCCATCCGCATCCGCCTCGTCTTCGACCTGCTGACGCTCCTCTACCCGCGCGACGACATCGTCACCGACTATCAGAACATCCTCCAGGGAAGCTCCCCGGTCGGTCGATTACGCCCTGGAGCACCTCGACACCATCCTTGACCGGGCGGACAAGGAGCTGCTTTTCCCGCTCATCGAGGACATTCCCGACGACGAGCGGCGCCGGCGGCTGAGGAGGGCCCTGAAGTTGAAATGACCCATGACGTCCACTAGTGTCCTGTCTCATAAATAACTTGACTATATAAA
>DSDX01000235.1 GCA_011048485.1 Candidatus Aminicenantota bacterium
CATCGACGGCGGGGCCGAGATCGTCCTCCAGTACGGGTTCCGCGAGCTGGCGGTCTCGGAATACGCCCCGACCGGCGCCGCCGCGGACCCCGCCGCGGACCCCGCGTCCACGGAAACGATCGTCCTCGAGATCTACCGCATGGCCTCGGGCGAAGCGGCCTTCGGGCTCTACTCGACCAAGCTCGAGGGCGGGGAGACGGGCTGGCCCGGGATCGAGGCCGACAACTGGGTCGGGTTCGGGCAGGCGAGCCTCGTCAAGGGCGAATACCTGGTCAGCGTCCTCGCGCCCGGGCGCGCCGACGATGAGATCGGCCGGTTCCTGGCCGCCGTCGAGCCCAAGGTGCCGGGGCCCGCCGGGACCGTCCGGCCCGCCGGCTTGGGCCGGCTGCCGCGCGCGGGCCTGGTCCCCTCGAGCGGCCGCTACGTCAGGGGTCCGCTGGCCGCCGCGAACGAATCGCCCTTTCTCGACGGCGGCTTCTGGGGCTTCGCCGCGGCGGACGCGGGTCCGGGCGCCACCGAGGCCTTCTCGGCCAAGTACGGCGACCCCCCCGCGGTCTCGAAGCTCGTCGTCGTCGAACTCGGCGCCCAAGCCGCGCCCTCTTCTATCGACGAGGGCGTCCGGGCCGCCTTCGAGGAGTACCTCACGGAGGTCGGGCCCGTGGCCGGCACGCTCGAAGGCCGGAACCAGGCCGGGCGCTGGTTCCTCTTCAGGCGCTCCGGCTCCGTCGCCGGCCTCGTCCTCGGCGATCCCGACCGCGCCGCCGCCCGGACCAGACTCGACCAGGCCCTCGGTCTCGCGCCGGACGGCCCGGAGGACCGACCCATCAACAGCCCCAAGGCCTTCGTCGTCGTCACCTTCGACACCGAGGACTACATAAGCCCCGCGTCCGAGGGCATCGACGACATCCCCAAGTGGCTGGCCGAGACGATGACCGAGGAGGGCGTCACCGGGACGTTCTTCGTCATCGGCGAGAAGGCCCGCTCGCTCGAGGCCCGCGGCCGCCGCGACGTCATCGCGGCCATGGCCCGCCACGACATCGGCAGCCACACGGACCGCGGCTCGATCCATCCCACGGTCACGGAGCAGCTCGAACAGGCCGGCTGGGACGAAGGCGTGCGGCTCATGCTCGAGCAGGAATCGGCCGGGATCCGGGAGCTCGAGCGGATCTTCGGCGTCCCGGTGACCATGCTGGCCCGCCACGGCGGCTCCTACGGTCCCCAGCTCGTCGCGGCCCTGGGCCGGCTCGGGGCCGGCTACCAGATCTCGCCGGCGCGCCTCCCGGGCCATGACGTGGTCTGGTTCTGCAACGCCCTCAACTTCAGCGCCCAGTACTCCGGCTTCGACGACGCCTACTTCAGGGACGATCTCTTCGAGCCTGTCTTCGAAAAGCTCCGGGCCGACCTTCCCGGCTTGGCGCAAACGTCCCAGGTCCTGGCCCTTTTCGCCGGGCACCCGACCAAGATCCGGGCCGAGGAGTTCTGGGACCTGAACTTCTACGGCGGCAAGAACACGCCGCAGACCGAGTGGGTCAGGCCGCGCCTCCGGCCGCGGGAGACGATGGCCCCGGCCCGCGCGAACTTCCGCCGCATGATGCGCTGGCTGAAGGGCCGGGACGACATCGAGATCACGACCTATCGCGAGCTGATGAAGGTCTACGCGCGGCAGAAAGGAACGATCACGCGGGAAGAGATGCGCGACTGGGCCCGCGCGACGCTGGAGAGAGGCTCGCTCGCGCCGACGGCCGACTTCTCGCCGGCCGAGGCCTGGGCCGGTCTGGCCGGCGCGATCGCCGGCTTCGGTCGGGACGGAAAGCTCCCGGCGAGCCTGCCCGCGGTCCGTCCCTTCGGGCCGGCGGAGATGCCCCCGGCCGAGCCGGGGCCCGGGCGGATCTCCCTTGACGGCGCGATCGCCCTCGCCGCGGACGCCGCCGAGCACGTCGCGCGGACGGGCATGCTGCCCTCGGCCCTCGAGTCCGCCGGCGGACCCATCGGGACCGGCTCGCTGGCCGCCCTCTTCGCGGCGGTCTATCTCGACCTCGACGCTGGGGAGCCCGGGCGCGAGTATGGCGTCGCCCCTTTCGAACCCTATCCTTCGACCCACGAGCGGCGGATCGTCGACACGGTCGAAGGCTACAAGGCCTGGCCGGTCCACCGCCCCGACCTCGACCTGTCCCGCGTCGTCGAGCTGACCAAGCTCCAGCTCTGGACGCTCAAGCCCGCCCGCCGCGCCTAGGGCGGATCATCGAACGGAGGAGGCTCATCATGCGGAAGATGACGCGTCGGCGGTTCATCGGATCGGGCGCGGCCGCCTCGCTGTCTTGCCTCGTCCCGGGCCGGGCGCGGGACGGCATCGGTCGGGGCGCCGCGCTTCTCCGGGACCGGCCCTCCACGCCCCGCCCCATGGCCCCGCGCGCTCAGGCGCCGAGCGACCGGCTCAACATCGCCGGGATCGGGGTCGGAGGGATGGGCGCGGCCAACCTCCGCCAGCTCGAATCGGAGAACATCGTCGCCCTGTGCGACGTCGACCTCGACTATGCGGCCGGGACGATCGAACGCTACCCGGCGGCCGAGGTCTTCACCGACTACCGGGTCATGCTGGAGAAGCGCCGGGACATCGACGCCGTCGTCATCGCCACGCCGGACCACACCCACGCCGTCATCACCACGGCCGCGATGCAGGCCGGCAAGCACGTCTACACCCAGAAGCCGCTCACCCACGACGTCTGGGAGGCGCGCCGGCTGACGGAAGCGGCCCGGGCCTCCAAGGTGACGACCCAGATGGGCATCCAAGGCCATTCGGGCGAGGGCATCCGCCTCGTCGTCGAGTGGATCCGGGCCGGCCTCATCGGCGAGGTCCGCGAGGTCGACGCCTGGTGCGACCTCTCCTATTACCCCTGGGGACACGCC
>DSDX01000173.1 GCA_011048485.1 Candidatus Aminicenantota bacterium
CCCCCGACGACGCCGCCCTCGACGCCGCCCTCGACCCCGCCCTCGATGCCGATGTCCGAGAGCGTCTCCTCGGCGATCTCCTCGGGGATCTCGACCGGGGCCACGAGCCGACCGGGCTCGACCGGGGCCTGCGTCTGGACCCGCTTGATCCGGGTGCTCGTCCGCGACGCCTTCCGCTTGGCCGGCGGCGGCGGAGGCGGAGGAGGCGGCGGAGGCGGCGCCAGGAAGGCGCTGTAAACCTCGACCGTCGGCAGCTCCCCCGTCTGGAGGAGCGGCAGCACGACGAGCAGGACGATGACGGCGGCGTGGGCGACGAGCGACAGCGGGAACAGGACCGCTCTCGCCTTTGTCCGTGTCTCGGGTCGGAAGAAGGAATCCTGGAACATCTTGACCTCCGCAGTCCGGGATGCGGGGGCTCCGGCCCGCTCGCGGGCGATCGCGGCCCGGACGCGTCGGGGGAAGGAATCCCAGTAGCCCGGCTCGTCGGGACCCGGAGGAGACGTCTCGGCCGTCCTCTCGACCTCGCGGATGAACTCGAGTTCGCGGCGGCACGCGGCGCAGGTCTTGAGATGCTCCTCCACCCGGGTCCGGTCGGCCGGACGGAGCTCGCCGTCGGCATAGGCCCCGATGAGTTCCTGGAGTTCGCTGTGCCTCATCTCAAGCTCCCCTTACGGGCGGATCCGCCAGGAGGGCCTTGAGCCTCCGGCGGGCCCGGTTGAGCCGCGACATGACGGTGCCGAGCGGCAGGTCGAGCTCCCGGCCGATCTCTTCGTAGCTCAGGCCCTCGTGGAGCCTGAGGACGAAGACGCTCTTCTGGTCGGCGGGAAGGGACTCCACCGCCCGATCGAGCCTGGCCCGGAATTCGGCGCTCTCCAGCCTCTCCACGGGATCATCGGCCCGAGCGGCCACGGGCCCGGTCCGGCCGCCTCCCCGGCCGTCATCGAGCGGCCTCTCCCGGTCCCGGGCCTTCAGGTAGTTGAGGCCGGCGTTGACGGCGATCCGCCGGAGCCAGGGATAGAGGGGCCACCGGACATCGAAGCGGGCCAAGGCGAAGTAGGCCTTGACGAAGGTCTCCTGGGCCAGGTCGTCGGCCGACTGGTGAGCGCCGGTCAGGCGCCGGCACAGGGCGTACACCCTGTGCTGGTATCGCCGGACCAAGCTCTCGAACGCGTCCATGTCTCCCTGCTGGGCATTCCTGACGAGAACGGCGTCCTCCGGACGCCCGTTCGCGCTCGTCGGAGCTCCCATAGGTCATACACCTCGCCGCGGCGAATATTCCTCGTTTCCATCATACACCTTCCGGCGCTGGAAAGGGAGCGCGCCGGGGAGGATCACTTGGGCGGGACCGGGTGTTTGATCCTCTCCCAGGCGGCCCGGAAATCGTAGGGATTGCCGTGGGGGTTCTGATGGCACTTCAGGCAGTGGGCCTCGATCATGCCCGGGTCGGCGTCGTAGAGGACGAGGCCGTTCTGAACGGCCTTCTCCCGGTCTTGCATGACGCTCAGCTTCTTGTACGCGCTCCCCGGGCCGTGGCAGACCTCGCAGGTCACGCCCTCGTCCCTGAGCTCGGGGGCCTTGTCGGCGAGCGGGGCGTGGCAGCCGAGGCACTGGACGTTCGAGACCGGGTCGGAAACGCCCGCGGCGGCGCCGATCTCGCGGGCTTTGTCCGTCCTCAGGTTCAGGAAGGCCTTCGCGTGCAGGCTCTCTTCCCAGATGACGTATTGGCGGCCCTGCATCTCCGACTTGTGGCAAAGTTTGCAGGCCGAAGCGCCGACATATTTCCGGTTCGGCGCGGCCAGGAAGAGGACCGGGACGGCCAAGGTCACCAGGGCGATGACGGGCACGATATTCCTCTTCATGGTCCTCTCTCCGTCAAATGTAGCTGTGAAGCCCCGCGAGCAGGTAGTTGACGCCGAAATAGGTGAACAGCGCGGCCAGGAAGCCGGCGATGGCGATCCAGGCGGAGCGCCGGCCCTTCCAGCCCATGACGATCCTGGTGTGGAGGTAGAGCGCGAAGACGAACCAGGTGATCAGGCTCCAGACCTCCTTGGGGTCCCAGCCCCAGTAGCGTCCCCAGGCCCGGTAGGCCCAGACCATGCCAAAGACGAGGCCGCCCAGGGTGAAAAGGGGGAACCCCACGGCCACGGCCCTGTAGGCGAGGGCGTCGAAGCGCTCTCTCTTCTCGTCCGTGTCGGCCGCGAGATAAAGGAGGCTGGCGACGAAGGCGACGGCGAAGAAGGCCTCGCCGAGAAGGGTCACGGAGACGTGGAGCCAGAGCCAGTAGCTCTGAAGGGCCGGGACGAGCGGCATCGCGTCCTTGGGCATGAGCGGTGACGAGGCCAGGGCGACGAGGGCCACGACGATGAGCATGAGATAGGGGCCAAGGCGGGAGGCGCGGGGCCTTCGCCCGAAGATGACCAGCGCCAGGACGATGGCCCAGGACAGGAACGAGAGCGACTCGTACATGTTCGTGAACGGCGCGTGCCCGCTTGCGACCGTCCTCAAGACCAGGGCGGCCGTATGAGCGCAGAGGCCGAGAACGGCCAGGGCGAGGCCCGCGCCGGCCCGGCCTTCGCGCCGGGCGAAGAGGGAGGCGAAATAGACGGCCAAGGCGGCGGCGTAGAGGGCGAAGGCGATGGTGAAGAGCGTCGACTCGGTCATGCCGGTCTCCTGATCGTCTCGATAATGGCCTCGAACTCGGACCGGAAGGCTTCCCGGCTCTTCGGGGCGTGACCGCCGGCGGCAAGCTCGACGCGCCCCGCGGCCTCCTCGAGCACGACCCGGATCTCGCGGGGCGGCCAGTAGAAGGCCAGGAAGAGGCCGGCCATGACGAGAGCGCAGCCGAGCCAGATGAGGTTGGCCCCGGGGTCGGAAGCCGCTTCGAGGACGGAGA
>DSDX01000134.1 GCA_011048485.1 Candidatus Aminicenantota bacterium
CCCCAACCTCATGGACTACATGCAGCTCATCTTCTCCTTCTTCAACGCCCCGCTGTTCGCCACCTTCCTCCTGGGCATGTTCTGGAAGGGCGCCACCGGCTGGGGCGGTTTCTGGGGCCTGCTCGTCGGCATCCTGACCGCGGCCGGCCACTACATCCTCTACAGGGCCGGCGTCCTGAATTATCACAGCGACATGGCGGCCAATTTCTACCAGGCCTGGTGGGCCTGGCTGGCCGATTTCGTCGTCACGATCGGCGTCAGCCTCTTCACGGCCAAGCGCGATCCCAAGGAGCTGGCCGGACTCGTCTTCGGCCTGACGCCCAAGCCCAAAGCCGAGGCCCGCTGGTACGCCCGGCCCGCGGTCTGGGGGACCGTCGCCATCGTCGCGGCCGTCGTCCTCAACATCCTCTTCTGGTGATCGGCCCCATGACGCCCAAGGAGCAACCCATGAACGACATCGACGCGACCAAGGATCGGGATCCCGGCATGAAGCAAGGCCACGTCCTCGATCTCAAGCTGCCGATCGGCTGGCTCCTCGGCGCCTACGGGGCGCTCCTGCTCGTCTACGGGCTGGCGACCGACAAGGGAATGTACGCCATCTCGCTGGGCATCAATATCAACCTGATCTGGGGGCTCGTCATGCTGGCCGTCGGCGGCGGATTCCTCCTGGCCGCCTTCCTCAAGCGGAGCAAGATCAGGCCATGAGGCCTGGGCGCTAGTCGCGCCCTTCGCGCAGCCGGATGTAGATCGCCGAGCCGCCGCCTTCCTCGCCCCGGGAGTTGACCTCGAAGAGGGCTTTCTGGCTGTTGATGAGCTGGGACAGCTGCTTGAAGCCGTAGGTCCGGGGGTCGAAGCCGGGATCCAGCTGCCGCAGGTAGAAGCCGATCTCGCCGAGATTGGCCCAGCCGTCCTCATTGACGGCCATGTCGAAGGCGCCCTTGAGCAGGGGCACGGGGTCGAACTTGGGCCCCTTGTCCTCGCGTTCCTCGGGCTCCTCCCTCTCCTCCCGCGCCCCCTTGGCGCCGCTCTTGCGGGCCTGGCCGCCGCGGTCGCGCCGCCGCGTCTCCCGTTCGCGCCCCCGGGGCACGAGGTTCTCCGTGTAGATGAAGATGTTGCAGCCGTTGACGAAGGCCTTGGGCGTCGAGCGCTTGCCGATGCCCATGACGTAGAAGCCCATCTCCCGGATGCGGGTGGCCAGCCGCGTGTAGTCGCTGTCGCTCGAGACGATGCAGAAGCCGTCGACGAGATGGCCGTGGAGGATGTCCATGGCGTCGATGATCATGGCGCTGTCGGTGGCGTTCTTGCCGATGGTGTAGCGGAACTGCTGGATGGGCTGGATGGCGTTGTCGTGGAGGGCGTTCTTCCAGCCCGACATGTTGACCGTCGTCCAGTCGCCGTAGATGCGGCGGATGGTCACCAGCCCGTACTTCCCCGCCTCGGTCATGATCTGCCCGATGAGCGAGGGCTGAGCGTTGTCGCCGTCGATGAGCAAGGCGATCTTGCGGGTCTTCCCTTCGATGAATGGCTCGGCCATGGGTCCGTCCTTTCCGGGATTTGATCCCCGCCCTATCTTATCCTATTTATCGGGGCCAATTCAAACGGCCGGCGCCGGCTAGGATAGCGCCTGCAAGGTTTGCCGCTCGCCGATCAGGATCAGGATGTCGCCCTTGCGGATGACCAGGTCGGGCCCGGGATTGAAGGCCATCTCCCCGTCCCGGCGCACGGCGACGATGATGGCGTTGAACCGCTCGCGAAAGCCGGCTTCGCGGATGGTCTTGTCGGCGAAGGCCGAGCCCTCGCCGACCAGGAGCTCCTCCAGCGACAGGGTGTATTTCTGGGAGCTGAGGAGACCGTCGAAGAAATCGACGACGTTGGGCTTCTCGACCATCCGGACGATCCGGTGCGACGACAGCTCATAAGGGGAAACGACCCGGCTGGCCCCGGCCTTGTACATCTTCCGCTCGTTGGCGGCGTCCAGGGCCCGGGTGATGATGATCAGAGCCGGGTTGATCTCCCGCGCGGTGAGCACGGCGAGGATGTTGTCGGCGTCGTCCGACAGAAGCCCGATGAAGACCCTGGCCTTCTCCAGGCCGGCGGCTTTCAGGGCCTCCTCGTCGTTGGCGTTGGCGTTGAGGACATAATAGTTCCTCTCTTCGGCCACCGCGAATCTCTGGGGGGAGGCCTCCAGGATGACGAAGTCGGCCCCGGCCTCCGCGAGCCCGCGACAGACGATCTCCCCCATCCGGCCGAAGCCGGCCAGAACGACATGACGTTCCATGCGAGCCATGTTCTTATGCATCTTGCGTCTCCCCAGGATCTTCCTGATCCGCCCCTCGAGCGTATCCTCCACGATGGTCTGGAGGAAATAGAAGACGATGCCCAGGCCGAAGATGATCAGGACGATGGTGAAGATCTTGCTCGGCGTCGTCAGGGGGATGATCTCGCGGTACCCGACGGTCGTGATGGAGATGATGGTCATGTAAAGCGCGTCGAGGACGGACACGCCGCTGATGAGGACATAGCCGGCCGTCCCGGCGACGAGAATGCCGACGAGCAGAAGGCTGAGCGTCAGGAGCTTGCGGTTGGGGATGGCCATGTCCGCCTTCCGGAAACGCCGGTGTCAGGCCTCCTCGAGGACGCGCCAGCCCAGGGCTTCGGCCAGCTCATAGACCGGGGTCTTGAGGTCGCCGAAGACGGTCACCCGGTGCCAGCCCCACTGGTCCCATTGGGCGAAGAGCTTTTCGATGTCGCCGACCGGCTCGACGCACAGCTTCGTCCGGCAGGCCCGGTCGTCGGGCGAATTGGCCACGGCCTTGCCCTGGTGGAAGAGGATGGTCTTCCGCTCCGGCGCGAACTCGACCGTCGAGGTCATGTAGCCCACGGG
>DSDX01000131.1 GCA_011048485.1 Candidatus Aminicenantota bacterium
CTTCGAGCCGATCGCCCGCAGTGCCTCCCAGCTCGGGCTTCCAACGACCAGGTCCGCGGCGTCGATCGCGATCGGCTCGAAGTCCCGGTCGGGCTTGCGTACGAAAAACCTGTTCAGCTCCTCCAGCGAATCGCGCTGGACCTCGTGGACGAGCAGGCGCGCGCCGCAATAGCTCTTGAGCTTCTGCATCAGCCCGGCGTGGTCGGGATGGGCGTGCGTTGTCATGACATAGCGGATCGCCGACAGCCGCAGGCCGGCTTCGTCCAGGCCCGCTCTCAGCTCGGGGAGCGAGTTCGGCCACCCGGCATCGACGAGAAGCAGGCCGTCCCTCATCTTGACGGCGTAGAGATTGGCGCCGTGGGACCGGATTACTATGGGGTCGGCCACGGCCATCCCTTAGACGCCCTCGCTCGTTTCGAAGAACCAGGCCCCGAGGAAAAGCATGGCCAAGGCGAATCCTGTCAGGACGGCCAGGTCGACGAGGACCGGCAGCGACGAGGTCCCGGTCAGGACGCCTCGGAGGCCGTCGACCCCGTAGGTCAGCGGATCGGCGTAGGACAGGGCCCGGACGACCCAGGGGAAGTTATCGAGCGGCGTGAGCGCCCCCGAAAGGAAGAAGAAAGGGAAGATGACGAAGTTCATGACCACGCCGAAGCCCTGCATGTCCTTCATCCGCGAGGCGAAGATGAGCCCCAGGCCGATGAAGGTGAAGGAGATGAGGAGCATGAAGACGAAGCCGAAGGCCAGCGCGCCCGGGCCGCGGAAACGGAAGCCCATGACGAGGGAGGCGCCGAAGATGAGCAGCCCCTGGAGCATGGACGTCGTCGCCCCGCCGGCGATGCGGCCGAGAACGAGGGACACCCGGCTGACCGGGGCGACCATGATCTCTTTGAGGAAGCCGAACTCCTTGTCCCAGAGCACGGACATGCCCTGCATGGTCGAGGAAAAGAGCAGCGTCATGCCGATGATGCCGGGGGCTAGAAAGCCGATATAGCCTGCCCCCTCTTCCAGGCCCGGAATGGGCATGCGGCGGAAGCCCAGCCCGAGGAAGGCCAGGAAGAAGACGGGCATGGCCAGCGAGCCGAAGATCCGGGACTTGGCCCGGAGGTAGCGGACGAGCTCACGCCGCCACAGCACGTAGATTGCCGTCCCGTGGATCTTCACCGCCGCCTCAGCCCGTGCCGCATGATCATGGCCCGGTTGCGCTCGCTCTGGCTGGCCTCCTGTTCGCGGATGGTCCGGCCGGTGAAATGGAGGAAGACGTCCTCGAGGCTGGGCTTGCGCAGGTTGACACAGATCACGGCGGCGCCGCTCTGCTGGGCCAGCATGACCAGCTCTGGGATGCGCCGCTCGCCCCTCTCCATGGTCAGCGACAGCGTGCCGTCGTGGCGCTTGGAGCGCTTGACCCAGTCCACTCCGGCCAGACGGTCCACGAAAGCCGCCGCGTCCCCTTCGAGCTCGAGCGAGACGACGTCGCCGCCCAGGAGGTCCTTCAGCCGGTCCGGCGCGTCGATGGCGGCGAAGGCGCCGTGGTCCATGATGGCCACTCGGGCGCAGAGGAAATCGGCCTCCTCCATGTAATGGGTGGTCAGGATGATCGTCACCCCGGCCTCCCGGTTGAGCTTGTGGACGTAGTCCCAGATGTGGCGCCGGGTCTGGGCGTCGAGGCCCAGGGTCGGCTCGTCGAGGAACAGGACCTTGGGCCGGTGGGTCAGGCCCCGGGCGATCTCCAGGCGCCGCTTCATGCCGCCCGAGTACTTGTCGACCAGGGTCGAGGCCTTGTCGGTGAGCTCGACCAGGGCCAGGACCTCGTCGATCCGGCTCCGGCGCTCGGCCTTGGCCAGGCCGTACATCATGGTGTGGAACTCCAGGTTCTCGAGCCCGGTCAACCGTCCGTCGAGGGCCGGCTCCTGGAAGACGATGCCGATGCTGCGGCGGACGGCGTCGCGGTCGCGGACGACGTCGAAGCCGGCCACCGTCGCGCCCCCCGCGGTCGGCCGGAGAAGGGTCGAGAGCATGTTGATCGTCGTCGTCTTGCCCGCCCCGTTCGGGCCGAGCAGGCCGAAGAGCTCGCCTTCCGCGACGGCGAACGAGACGCCGTCGACGGCCGTGAAGCCGTCGAAGGTCTTGACCAGGCCGTCCACGCGTATAGCGTCCATCATGGGCTCCGCTGAATGGCCTATCATACCACCATTCGGACCTGAACGCTCGGGCCGTACGGGTTGCCGGAGTCGGGAGGATGGGCTAAGATGCTCGTTGGACCGAGGAGGCGGACATGAAAAAGGCCGTTGGCATCGTGGTCGCCATCGCCATCTGTGAACTTGCGGGCATCATCGGCTCCCTGTTCACGGCCCCTTCGATCCCCGGCTGGTATGCCGCTCTTGTCAAGCCCTCTTTCAACCCTCCGGGCTGGGTCTTCGGGCCCGTCTGGACGGCGCTCTACGCGATGATGGGCGTGGCCGCCTGGCTGGTCTATGACCGGGGTCTGGGGAAACCCGGGGTGAAAATAGCCCTGGCCGTCTTCGCCGTCCAACTCCTTCTGAACGTCCTCTGGTCGGTCGTCTTCTTCGGCCTCCACAGGATCCTCGCCGCCTTCATCGTCATCGTCCTGCTGGGAGCCATGATCCTGTGGACGATCGTCCTCTTCCACAGGATCTCCAGGCCGGCGGCCTATCTTCTCCTGCCTTACATCCTGTGGGTCAGCTTCGCCGCGGTCCTGAACGTCTCTCTCTACGTTCTCAACCGATAAAGGCAACCGACTCCACGCTTCTTCCGCCGTCTCAAGCCGGGAGGCTTAGGCCCGGCAAAGACAAGGCAAGCGAACGGAAAGGCAAAGGAGGTCGGCCAAACGTCAGGATCGTCTCCCTTGGTGTGACGCGATAA
>DSDX01000367.1 GCA_011048485.1 Candidatus Aminicenantota bacterium
GCTCCGACCGGCTCCGACGGTCATCGGGGATTGGCGGAGGCCCGCAGGTTCTGCCTCGAGTGGGACGTGCCCGGCAAGCTCCGGCGCGCCGTCCTCGAGGCCTACCGCCGTCTCGGCGGGGGGCCGGTCGCCGTCCGGTCATCCCTGGTCGGCGAAGACGCGGCCGGCGCCTCGTTCGCCGGACAGCTCGATACCGTGCTCGACGTCGCGGGCGAAGAGCGCTCCTGGACGCCGTCCGCCGCGTCCTGGCCTCCGCGTTCGGGGACAGGCTCTGGGCCTATCTCGACCCGGCACTCCCGGGCTCTCCGGTGTTGTCCGCCGCCGGGGCCGTTCCGACCGCGGGCTCAGCGCTCCAGGCATCGACAGGCCCTCCGCTCGCCGGCTCCGGTCAAATGACCCGCCTCTCGCTCGCCGTCGTCGTCCAGTCGATGGTCCCGGCCGTCGTCTCCGGGGTCGCCTTCAGCGTCGATCCGGTCACGTGCCGCCCGGGCGTCGTCATCGAGGCCTGCCCGGGACTGGCCGAGGCCCTGGTCCAGGGCCGCGTCAGGCCCGACCGCTACCGCCTCGACCCGCGCGGCGAGATCGAGGAGATCGCGCCCGACCGGCCCGGATCGCCCCTCCTCGACGAAACCCGGGTCAGGGAGCTCGCCGGCATCGTCCGCGCCATCGCCGACCGCGCCGAAGCGCCCCGGGACGTCGAATGGTCCTTCGACGGCCGCCGCTTCTTCATCCTCCAGGCCCGCCCCATCTCCTCGATCGCGGGCAAGGCCGTCTATTCCCGCCGCATGGTCTCGGACATGGCGCCGGGCGTCGTCAAGCCCCTGGTCTGGTCGGCCAAGTACGCGCCGGTCATCCGGAACGTCTTCGCGCCCGTCTTCGAGGAGATCGCCGGCCCGACCGGGCTCGACTACTCCCGGATGTCGGCCCGGCTCCATTCGCGGGTCTACATGAACGTCACGGCCTTCGGCGAGATCCTCGAGCGCATCGGCCTGCCGCCCAATTTTTTCTACATGCTGGCCAGGGAGGACAAGGCCGTCCGGCCGAAGCTACGGCCCCGCCTTGGTGCCCTTCCCTCGATCGCCCGCCACGTCCGGTTCGTGCGGCGCGAGTCGCGCATCGGGCGCCGGATCGGCCCGTTCATCGAGGCCCAGCGCCGCGAGCACGAGGCCTTCCGCCGGCTCGACCTCGGAACCCTCTCGCCGCAGGAGCTCATCGGCCAGTTCGAACGGCTCAAGGCCGTCCACGGCCGCACGCAATGGTTCGTCATCCTCGTGTCCATCAACATGCTCCTGCGGAGCCGCGTCCTCGGCAAGATGATCGTCAAGCGCTGGCCTGGGACGGACCCCCGCGACGTCATCAAGGGCTACGGGCGGAGGTCGTCGCTGGCGCCGTTCGAGGAGCTCAAGGCCTTGGCCGAGGAGGCCCGGCGCCTCGACCGCGAGATCCTCGAAATGATGGACGGCGGGGATGGTGGATCCGACCCGGCCCCGGCCCTGGGCGATTCGGAGCAAGGCCGCGCGCTGCTCCGGCGGTTCGAGGCCTTCATGGACCGCTTCGGCTTCCTCAGCGCCAACGGGAGCGATTTCTCCGAGACGCCGTGGGTCGAGGACCCCCGCATCGTCTGGCGGACGATCGCCCGGCTGGCCAGGCACGACGGCTCGGGGCCGTCGACGGCCGAATCCGAGGCGCGCCGCACCGAAGTCCTCGGCCTGGTCCGGTCCGGCTTCGGCCCGTTGAAGCGCCGCGCCTTCGACCGGCTCCACGCCTCGACGGTCGCCTACATGGAGTGCCGGGAGAGCATCAGCCTGCTCATGACCCAGGACTCCTACCTGATGCGCCGGTGCCTGCTCGCGCTGGGCGCGCGGCTCGTCGAGCGGGGGACGATCGCCTCCCCGGACGACATCTTCTTCCTCTTCGAGAACGAGCTGGCCAAGGTCCTCGACGATCCCGCCGAAGCCGCCGCGGCCGCGGGCCGGATCGCCGCCCGGAAGGCCGAGCTCGAGCGCGACGCGGCCCTCGACCCGCCCGACACGCTCTGCGGCGGGGAGATGCCGGACCTCGTCCCGCCGACCGCCGAGGGGCTCGAGTTCCTGTCCGGCATCGGCGCGAGCGGCGGGGCCGCGAAGGGCCGGGCCCGCGTCGTCCGGGACCCGGCAGGCGTGACCGACCGCTTCGGGGCCGACGATGTCCTCGTCGTGCCCTTCACGGATATCGGCTGGCTGCCCGTCCTGGCCGGGATCGGCGGCGTCGTCGCCGACACCGGAGGCCAGCTCTCGCACACCTCGATCATCGCCCGCGAATACGGCATCCCGGCCGTGGTCAGCGTCAGAAACGCGACCCGGCTCATCCGCGACGGCCAGCCCGTCACGGTCGACGGGACGGCCGGGCGGGTCTACCTGCATCAGGACTAGATCTTCGCCGGGAGGTAGGGATGGATATCGGCATGGTCGTTCTCGCGGTCCTCGGCGGGTACCTCATTGGGAGCCTGTCCTTCGCCCGCATCGTCTCGGCCCTGGCCGGCCGGGGCCTGAAGGACCCGGAGAACGTCGAGATCAAGCTCGAGGGGATGAAATCGAGCGTGCGGATCGACACGGTCTCGGCGACCTCGGTCTCGATCAAGGCCGGCCCCAAGCTCGGCTTCCTGACCTATCTCCTCGACGTCCTCAAGGTCTTCATCCCGGTCTTCATCCTCAGGAAGGCCTTTCCCGGCCAGCCCTACTATCTGATCTGGGCCGCGGCGGCCCTCGTCGGGCACGTCTGGCCGGTCTATTACAGGTTCAGGGGCGGCGGCGGGATGTCGGTCGTCATCGGCAGCCTGTTCGCCATCGACTGGATCGCCGTCTTCGTCATGTCCCTGGGCGGGATCATCCTGGGCC
>DSDX01000060.1 GCA_011048485.1 Candidatus Aminicenantota bacterium
GACGCGGGCACAGACCGCGCCGACGGCCCGCGGGCCGAGGCCGAGGATCTCGGCGCAAAGGGCGTCGCGGGCCGCCGCGCTCTCGGCCGGGAAGCGCGCCAGGATCGAGGCGATCCGGGTCTCGAGACCCTGGGCTCCGGCGGGCGGGGCGCCCTGTGGGGCGGCCGGCAGAGAATAGGCCAAGACGGCCAGGACCGCGGCCAGAGCCAAGGCCGGCTTCAGGATCGCCTTCCCGTTCCGGCTCGAGCCATCGCGTGGCAGCGGGATGAACATCGTCTTTCTCCTCATGGCCGCCTCAGAGCCGCCAAGGCGTCCGCATGGGCTGGCCCACGAGGCGGTTGGCCGCCTCGTCGCCGGGGAAGACCTCGCGCTCGGGGTCGAAACGGAGAGGCCGGCCGAGCCGGACGGCGATCTTGGCCAGGTTGACGAGGGTGCAGGAGCGGTGGCCGTTGGCCTCGTTCAAGGCGAAGCGGGTCCGGGTCTGGACGGCTTCGGAGAAATCGACGACCTGGGGCTCGGGGTCGGGCAGGGCGGCCAGCTTGTCCCGAAGACCGGGGATATCGGACTCAAGGCCCGGGTAGAGCTTCCCCTCGGGCCCCTCGAGGAAGGGGGCGCCCGTGTCGCGGTTCTCGCCGTCGAGGACGATGACGCAGCCGTCGGCGTATCTCATCTCGATCCGCCGCCAGCTGCCGCAGGCGTCCGGATGCTGCTGGGGGGCGTCGGCGGCGATCTCGATCGGGCTCGTGCCGTCCTTGGCGAGGATGTATTGGACCGGATCGAGGTAGTGCATGCCCATGTCCCCGAGCCCGCCGCCGTCGTAATCCCAGTAGCCGCGGAAAGTGGCGTGGACGCGGTGGGGATGGTAGGGCTTCCAGGGCGCCGGGCCGAGCCAGAAGTCGTAATCGAGCTCGGGCGGCACGGGCTCGGGCCGGGCGTAGGTCAGGCCGCTCCAATAGAACTTCCAATCGAATCCGGTGGAGGCGCTGACGGTCGCCTTGATCGGCCAGCCCAGGAGGCCGTTGGCGACGGCTTTTTTGATCGGCTTGACCTCGGTCCCGAAGCCGTAGAAACCGCCGCTGAACCGGAACCAGGTGTTGACCCTGAAGATCCGGCCGGTCCGGCGGACGGCCTCGACGACGGCCCGGCCCTCCGCGATGGTCCGGGTCATGGGCTTCTCGCACCAGACGTCCTTGCCGGCCTCGGCGGCCGCGATGGCGATCAGGGCGTGCCAGTGGGGCGGGGTCGCGATGTGGACGATATCGATATCGGGGCGGGCCAGGACCTCCCGGAAATCGGCGTAGCCGCGGACGCCGGGGCCCGCGATCTCCAGGGCCCGGGCGAGGTGCTTGCTGTCGACGTCGCAGACGGCCCTTAGGACCGATCCGGGATAGCCGAGATGGCCCAAACCCATGCCCCCGACGCCGACGACGGCCTTGGTCAGGATGTCGCTCGGGGCGACGTAGCCCTGGCCACCGAGGACCCGGCGGGGCACGATGGCCAGAGTGGCAGCGGCCGCGGCGCCGGTCTTGATGAACTGGCGGCGGGAGAGCTTGCGGGATGCGCGCATGGGACGATCCTCCCGGACGGACATTTTGGGACATTATATACCATAGTCGGGGAAGAATCCGTCGCGACGGCCGTCTAAAAAGCGTATGGCCGAGTCGCGCCCTATCCACTCGTGTCCCTTCCCTCTCCCGAGGCGGGCGTCCGGCCGAGATCCCCATCCTTAGAGGAGGTCCCCGTGCGCCCGATCATGAACAGGTCCGTCCGACCGGCGGCCGTCCTGCCGGTCCTCATCGTCCTGGGATTCGCCCTGGCCGCTGCGCCGGCCGGCGGCCAGGAAGCGCCGAAATACCACGACCACGCCGGGCTCACCAAGGCCCTGCAGGCCCTGGCCTCCGCCGGCAAGGCGACGGCCCGGCTCGAATCCATCGGCAAGTCCCTGGAGGGGCGCGACATCTGGGCTCTCGAGATCGCCGGCCCCGGCGGCGTCCCGCCGGCCAAACGTCCCGCGCTTCTCGTCTGCGCCGGCTTCGAGGGCGACCACCTCGTGGGGAGCGAGATCGCTTTGGCGGTGGCGCGCTATCTCCTCGACAACGCGGCCTCGGCCGGCGCGGTCAAGGACGGGCTGACGGCGTCGACCGTCTACGTCGTCCCCCGGGTCAACCCGGACGGGGCCGAGGGCTTCTTCGCCGCCGTCAAGACGGGCCGGCGCACCAACGCCGCGCCCCGCGACGATGACAACGACGGTCGCGTCGACGAGGACGGCCCCGAGGACCTCAACGGCGACGGGATGATCACGATCATGCGCGTTCCGAAGCCCGGGGGCGAATACATGATCGATCCGGACGAGCCCCGGCTGATGAAGAAAGCGGATCCCAAGAAGGGCGAATCCGGCGCCTTCGACCTCTATAGCGAGGGCGTCGACAGCGACGGCGACGGCTTCATCAACGAAGACCCGCCCGGCGGGGTCGACCTCAACCGCAACTTCACCCACGCCTATGCCTACTACGCGCCTGATGCCGGGCCGCACATGGTCAGCGAGCCTGAAGCCCGGGCCCTCATGGATTGGGTCCTCGGGCGGCGCAACATCGCGGCGATCCTGGCTTTCGGCGAGAGCGACAACCTGATCGTCGCGCCGACCGGCGCCGGCCGCCTCGGCCCGGCCCGCGGGCTGGACCTCGTCCGCTTCGCCGAAGCGTCGGTGGCCGGGGCCCGCAGCGAGGGGTTCGTCGAGACCGGCGGCGGCTTCGGCCGGGGCCGCTTCGGCATGGGCGGGTTCTCGATCGAGATGCTCATGGGCGGCGGGGCCCGTCGGAGCCAGAGGCAGACGGCCGAGTCGGAGTCCGGCCGCTTCAGGATGCCGGGCCGCAAC
>DSDX01000001.1 GCA_011048485.1 Candidatus Aminicenantota bacterium
CCGGGCCCCTTGCCCGCGAAGAAGAGGTGGTTGAGCCCGGGGTAGAGGCGGAACTCGACGTCCCCGCGCCCGCCCAGGGCCTTCTTCCAGTTCTCGAGGTCCTCGGTCGTCACCTGGTAGTCGCGGCCGCCCTGGAGGATGAGCATGGGCTTCGCGACCGCCTTGGCCGCCTCGGCCGGATCGTAGCCGCGCAGGTCGAGCCAGTAGGCCGGCATGGCGCCGAGCAGCTTGGCCGTCGATCCGATGTCGGCGTCCGTGAGGGCCTTGATCCTGGCCACTTCGGCCTTGATGTCCTCGAGCTTCTTCCTGTCGTCTTCGGACAGGGCGTCGCCCGCCAGACCGTGGATGTAGGTCATCTGGCGGACCATCGTGTCGTCGAGCGGCCGGGTCAGCCCGGCCATGATGATGAACCCGGCGATGTCCAGGCTTTCGGCCGCCGACGCGATCCGCGGCATCAGGAAGCCGCCCAGGCTGTGTCCGAGGATGAAGACGCGATCCGGATCGATGCCCTTTGTTCCTCGCAGGAGCGCCGCCGCGGCCAGGGCGTCGTCGATGGTCTCGTCCTTGACCGTCATGGCCGCTTCGAGCTTTGGGTCGGCCAGGATCTTGCGGCCGTGGACCTTGCTGCGCTTGTCGTATCGCAGCACGGCGACGCCGCGCGTGGCCAGGCCCCAGGCCAAGTCCCGGAAGGGCTTGTTGGGGCCAAGAGACTCGTCCCGGTCGTTGGGTCCGGAGCCGTGGACGAGAACGACGGCGGGGAAGGGCCCTTCGCCCTTCGGCCTGGTCAACGTCCCCGGCAGGGCCCACTCGCCCGAGCCGACCGTGACCTCCGTTTCGGCGAACCGGGCCGGGTCCGCGTAATCGGGCGGTTCGTATTTGGCCGGCGGCGCCGTCGGCACGAAGCCCAGCCCGGCGATCTTGCCCTCCTTGTCGAAGACGACCCGGGCGTCCAGGGTGGCCTTTTCGAACTCGCAGGTGATCAGGACGATGTCGTAGCCCTGGAGCTCGTCGCGCCGGGCCGCCGTCTGCCTCTTGAAGGCGCCGAGCTGGGCCGGCAGCTGCGTCTTCCACAGGGCCTCGATCTTCTCCGGGCCGAAGACCTTGAGCATGGTCGCGTCGAAATCGCGGCCCGCGAGCCCGAAATCGCCCTTCTCCATGGCGCTCAGGAGGGCCCGGGCCTTGACCGTGAGCGCGTCCTCGGCTTGGGCCGGCGCCTGGGCCGTCAGTTGGACCGGGCCCCAGACCGCCAGGGCCAAGCAAGCGAAGCACATCATCGTCTTTCTCATCTCGATAGTCTCTCCCCGGGAACGCGGATTCATGAATGCCTCATTATAGCCCAAGGGCGCCGCTGGAGCCATGGCGAAACGGCGGGGGCGCGGCGACCGCGCCGGGCGACAGATAGGGGCCGCCATGGGGACACGCGCCTTCGGGACATGTTCCCGGCTTGGTCCCCTGGCTCGGGCCGGTTTGACCGGGGACCGGCCCGCCGATAGAATAGCCCGGTGAGCCTCGATTTCCTTCTCCGCACGCCCGAATTCGGCGCGCTCTCGCGGGCCGTCGCTTCGTCCGAACGGCCCCTGTTGGTCCGCGGCGTCGTCGAGCCGGCCAAGGCCTATCTCCTGGCCTGCTTGGCCGGGACCGCCGGCCGGCCCATCGTCCTCATCCGGCCCGAGTCCGCCCCGCTCGCCCAGGCCGAGCGGGACTGCCGCTTCTACCTCGACCGGCTCGCCCCGCACGCCGGGCTGGCCGCCCTGCCCCCGCTCGCCGACGATCCCTACTTCGAGGTCCCGCCCGCGCTCGACGCCGTGTCCTCGCGGATGAGGCTCTTCCACCGCCTCCTGAACGCCCCGCCCGCGCTCATCGTCACCTCGCTCGGCGGCCTGCTCAAGCCCGTGCCGGCCCAAGCCGACATGGCCGGCCTGTTCCTCTCGCTGGAAACGGGCGGCGAAGCCGACCACGACGCCCTGCTCGAGACCCTGGGCCGCTACGGCTACGCCCGGGAGGACCTCATCGCCTCGCCCGGCGAGTTCGCTTGGCGCGGCGGCATCGTCGACGTCTTCTCGCCCTGGGAGGCCAACCCTTTCCGGATCGAGTTCGACGGCTCCCGCGTCGCCTCCCTGCGCGAGTTCGACATCTCCAACCAGCGCTCGGTCAGGCGGATCGACCGCCTGACGGTCCCTAGCCTGCGCGAGTTCCCGGCCACGCCCGAGTTCCTCGATGTCTGGAAGGCCGCCGCGCGCGGACGAGGGAAGGGCGCGCGGCGCGATCTTGAGGCCAAGATCGCGGCCGTCGACCGCGGCGAGTTCGGGCCCTCCTTCGCCGCCCTGGCCCTCCTCGCGGAGGGGCGCTTCGTCCCCGTGACGGACTACCTCCGCGAGCCCGTCTTCGTCGTCGAGGACCCCGAGGCCGTCGACGGCGAGTGGGACGAACGGCTCAAGGAGCTCCACGGGCAGTTCGACGACCTTCGGGCCGGCCGGGCCTTCGCCTGCGAGCCCGACGCGGTCTTCCCGCCGTCGCTTCTCCGGCGCGTCCGCGCGGAGGCCGTCCGCCTCGAGGGCCTCGGCGCCCCGGCCCGCGAGAAGGCCTTCGCCTTCGGCTTCCAGCCCGTGCCCCGGTTCGACAACCGCATCCCCTTCTTTCTCCAATACCTGAAGAAGCTCCGGTCCGAGAGCGATCTCTGTTCGATCTACGTCCTCAACGCCGGCACGCGCCGGCGCCTGGCGGCGCTCCTCCGCGAGAGCGACATCCCCGCGCTCGAGACCGATTCGCCGTTCGCCATCGCGCCCCGCGGCGAGATCGCCCTGCTCATCGGGGCCCTGCCGGGCGGTTTCAGCTATCCCCGGGAGAAGCTCCATGTCTTCTCCG
>DSDX01000039.1 GCA_011048485.1 Candidatus Aminicenantota bacterium
CCCTGGGCTTGAACGTCAACACGGCCCAGTACCAGCTCCTCAAGCTGGAGAACGGCGGCGTGCTTTACAGTCGATTGAGAGGAAAGGTCCGTCTCTTCGCTTTCAATCCCCGCTATCCTTTCAGGAAAGAGCTCGGGGCGCTCCTGGAAAAGGCCCTCTCGTTCGTCCCCGAGTCCGAACGGCGGAGGCTCTTCACGCCTCGGCTGAGACCCCGTCGCACGGGCAAGCCCCTGTGAAGATCACGAAGCGTCTGGCTCTTGCGGACCTGGCGGCCGTCGTCAGCACCGCGTGCCTGAAGCAAGGGCTCGATGTCGTCCTCTCGGGCGGGGCCTGTGTCGCGATTTACACGGGGAACAGCTACGTCTCGTACGACCTCGACTTCGTGCTCCGGTCGCCGGCCCGCCGCAAGGCCATCAGGTCGGCCATGACGGAGATAGGCTTCTCGGGGGACGGCCGGCATTTCCGCCACCCCGAGACCCCCTACATCGTGGAATTCCTCCAACCGCCCCTTTCGGTCAGCCAGGAACCGGTCCGTGAGATCCGGGAGATCGTGCGCAGGCGGCGCACCCTCAAGCTCCTCTCGCCCACCGATTGCGTCAAAGACCGGCTGGCCGCCTACTATCACTGGGACGACCGTCCGTCGCTCGAACAGGCTATCCTCGTCTGCCTTAACGAAGATGTCGATCTCCGAGAGATCCGCCGCTGGACGCAGGTCGAAGGGATGAAAGACAAGCATGGGCGTTTCCTTCAGCAGCTCAACCAGAGGCAAAAGAAATCGGCCAAGAACAAGTGATGCAGAAGCCGTTGCCCAGATTGCTTTACGGAGGACCGGGACCGGCGGAGAGCGAGCCCGGGAAATGGGTGAATAGGTATTGTGTCCCCCATTTTTATGGGATTATTTCGAGAGGCCGGCTGTATCACTCAATGAAAGCGCCAGAGCCGCCTGTCGGGCCGAGACCGGACGGGCGCTAGGGAGAAGACATGGACAGTCACAAAGACAGCGCCAAGGGCGACATCTCCCGGGGGACCCAGGTGACCCCTCCTAAAAGCCCTGAACAGCCCTCGGGGCCGGCGCGGGCCCGCAGGCCCGGCTTTCGGAAGCCCGGGCCCGGCCTCCCGGCGATCGCGGTCCTGGCCGTCCTCGTCGGGGCCGGGCTGTACGCCCTGATCTCCGACCGCACCTGCCCTTTCACGGTCCGCTCCGAGCGGCCGGGCGCGGCCGCGCCGGAAACAGCGGCGGCCGCCGCGTCAGGGCCCGCAGCCAAGCCCTCGGCGCCGGCCGTGCCCTCCGATCCCGCCCAGCCTCCGTCCCCTTCTCCGGGCGACGACTCCGTGGGGCCTCTCCCCGCTCCGATCGCCGCGCCCGCGGCCACCACTACCAACGAGACGGAGGATCCCGCCATGGCTTCATCCGACCAGGTCCCCCCCAAGGCCGCCCGCGAAGCCGTCGACAAGCTAATCGAGGAGCAGAAATTCGAGGCCGCCGCGGCCGAATGCGCCCGCGTCCGCGACCGGGCCCGCGCCTCCGGCGACTCCGCGCTCTGGGCCTGGGCCCTCATCCGCGGAGGCCAGCTGCGCGCCGCCCTCCACGGCTACGAGACCGCGGTCCGGTCCTTCAAGGAGGAGCCCTGGCCGGACACCCCGGTCGAGCGCGACATGCTCGACATCTTCTACGCCAACTCGCTCGTCGCCTACTATCAGGCCTACTCGTGGGACATCAACCGGCGCGAGCGCGTCGAGTCCGCCGGCCCCGTCGACCTCAAGTCCTGGACCCGGGACCAGATCCTCGACGAGGCCTGGACGGCCCTGCTCCGGGTCTGGCGGGACCGCGACCGCCTGGCCGGCCGCACGGCCCGCGAGTTCCCCGACTTCTGGAGTCCTGGCGACTACCCGGCCGGCGTGCGCGACACCCTGCGCGACGGCGTCGTCTATCTCCTGGCCCGCCTCCTCACCGACAGCTCGTTCTGGACGCCGCGCCAGTCGAACGAGACCTGGCTCCTCGACCTGCCGGCGCTCCTGGCCCGGGCCGGCCGCGCCACTTCCGACCAGGCCGATTGCGTCATCGCTTCCCCCGCGAGCCACCCGGTCGAGAAGATCGCCGCCCTCCTCGGCGAGCACGAATCCTGGAGCCGCCGGGCCCGGCGCCCCGCAGCCGCCCTCGAGGCCCGCTTCGAGCTCGTCCGCGCCCTCCACGCCGCCTTCGACGAGGAGCCGGACCGGGCCCTCGTCCGCGAGCACCTCGCCGGCCATCTCCGTTCGAACCGCCGGGACCCCTGGTGGGCGACCGGCCAGGCCCTTCTCGCCGAGCTCACCCGGGCCGAGGACGCCGCCGACGCCCTGGTCCGCGCCCGGGCCATCGCCCTCGAGGCCGTCAAGCGCTTCCCGTCCTCGCCCGGCGGGCGCCGGGCCCTCCACATCGTCCGGTCGATCGAGGCGCCCGAGTTCTCCGTCGAGGCCATGCGCCTCGACGCGCCGGGCCGCCGTTCCGTCCGCGTCACCCACCGCAATCTCGACCGGATCTTCCTCCGAGCCTACGCCCTCGACGCCGAGGACCTGGTCAAGTCGGCCCGCGACTACTCCATCTTCCCGCGCGGGGACGAGGCCCGCAAGATCGCCGAAACGCGGAGGCCCGACGCGGCTTGGACGGCCGACCTGGCCCAGACCTCCGACTACCGCGACCACGCCACCTACGCCGATCTCCCGGCCACGCTGGCCCCCGGCCTCTATCTCGTCGCCGCGTCGGCCCGGGAGGATTTCGCCGGCGACGCCAATAAGACGATCGGCCTGAGCGTCGTCGTCGGCGACCTGGTCCTCGTCACGCGCCCGGGCGGAGGCCCGGTCCGCGGCGCAAGGGCGGC
>DSDX01000346.1 GCA_011048485.1 Candidatus Aminicenantota bacterium
GCCTTTGACGTCACCCCGGCCCCGCTGATCACGGCCATCGTCACGGAGCGCGGCGTCCGCCGCCCGCCCTACGAAAAAAGCCTGAAAGCTGGGACGCGCGAATAGAAGAACTCCGCCGAAAGGGGGGCGCAATGGCCAAGAAAGCGACTTTGTCTGTCGCACTTGTCGCTTCGGCATTCGGGCTCGTTCTCTCTTTTCCGTCCTGCTCCAAGAAGGCGGCCGAGGCGGGCTGGCAAGCCGAGATCGAGGTCGTCGACGGCGTCAAGACGGTCCGGAATCCCGAGACGCCCCGCTACGGGAGGTTCGCCTTCGACCTCGTCGAGGACCTGGTCATCGGCGACGAGAAGGACGAGGCTTACTTCTTCCCGGGACATGCCCTGCTCAACGTCGACGGCCAAGGCCGGTTCTTTGTCTGCGACTGGGGCAATCGCCGCGTTCAGGTTTACGACGAGAACGGCCTGTATGTGAGGGCCCTCGGCCGCCAGGGCCAAGGACCGGGTGAGTACGTAATGCCGGGGGGCGTTCTCCTTGACGCCGCCGGGAACGCCCATATCACCTCGGGCCGTTCTTTCGTTGTCTTTGGCCCGGACGGGGTCTTCCGGAAAAACATCCTGATCAAGACATTTTTATCGACGAAGATCCTGGGGCCGGGCGGCACGATCGTCGGCGCCACCCAACCCAACATCCAGGAAGAGGGCGGGCCCAAGAACAGGCTCGTCCAGCTCAGCCCGGAGGGGGAGACGCTGCGGACCTTGGCCGAGTTCCCCGCCTTCGGCGCCAGCCCCGGACAGATGCTCCTGCATTGGTATTCGGGTAACCTGCCTTTTTCTCTGCGGTCCGAAGATTCCCTCTACTACGGCTTCTCCCTCGACTACAAGATCTACGTCGTCGACGGGGAGGGCCGGCCGCTTTTAGCCTTTTCCAAGGCCGAGAAAGAACAAGGGATCACGGGAGAGGAGGCCGATCTGACGCGGACGGACGGGATCTGGGCCTGGTATGGCCAGGGCGATCCGAAAACGGCGCCCCTCGGCATGCCCGACCACCGGCCGTTCTTCACGAGCTTCTTGAGCGACGATCTCGGCCGGCTCTATGTCGTCCGCTTCAAGCCGATCACTGAAAAAGACGTGACCAAGAGCGATATCGACGTCTTCTCGCGGGACGGTTACTATCTCTACCGGATGACCTGGCCGTTCGTTCCCCAGGTCATCAAGAACGGGTTCCTCTACGAGGTCCGCCAGGACGAGGAGGCCGGCCTGGCCAGGATTATTCGGCACCGGATAACAAATTGGGGCGAATTCAAGGCGGATTGACGTCGGTGAGATAATGTCGTTGATGATCATAATGAAGCGTGAGGCTGGGAGAAGGATGACATGAGAAAACTGAGAATTCCCTCGATCGTCCTGGCCGCTGCCGCGATTCTGGCCCTATCCCTGCTCGCGCCGTCCTGCGCGACTCATGAGGAGCCTGCCGCGGCCAAGGCCCCGGCGGCCGTCTTCCCCGGCGGGGAGTGGGACAGGATAGCTAGCCCGGAGAAGGCCGGCTGGTCGAAAGCCGGCCTCGACGCCGTCGTCGAGCACGTCAAGACCCTGCCGACGACCGGGCTCATGGTCGTCCACGGCGGCCGCGTCCTCCTCGAGTACGGCGACGTCATCGAGCTGAGCTACCTCGCCTCGGTCCGCAAGAGCGTCCTGGCCATGCTTTACGGCAACTACGTCGCCGGCGGCCAGGTCCGTCTCGACAAGACCCTGGCCGAGCTCGGCATCACCGACCACGGCGGGCTGACGGACCGGGAGCGCGAAGCGACCATCGCCGACCTGCTTTCGGCCCGCTCGGGCGTCTACCATCCGGCCTCCAACGCCGGCGACAACCTGGCCGACGCCCCGCCCCGCGGCTCTCAGAAGCACGGCGAGTACTTCCTCTACAGCAATTGGGACTTCAACGCCCTGGGCGCGATCTTCGAGCAGGAGACGGGCCGGAACATCTATGACGCCCTCGAGACCGACCTGGCCGTCCCCGTGGGCATGCAGGACTTCGAGAGGGAGGGCCAGAGGAAATCGGGCAACCTCAAGGTTTCGATGCACCCCGCTTACCATATCTGGCTTTCGACCCGGGACATGGCCCGGCTCGGCTATCTCATGCTGCGGCAGGGGAATTGGGCCGGCCGGCAGCTCGTCCCCCGCGACTGGGTCGAGCGGATCACGAGTCCGATCACCCGCCTGCCCGAGATGAATCCGGCCCGCATGCGCGAGGGCCGCGTCGGGTACGGCTATCTCTGGTGGGTCTTCGACGGCCCCTGGGGCCGCGGCCCCTACGAGGGCGCTTATACGGGCATGGGGGCCGGCGGCCAGTACATCACCGTCCTGCCCGCGCTCGACCTGGTCGTCGCCCACAAGACGAACCGGGCCAAGACACAGGGGAAGTCCGTCTCGGGCGGCCAGTACTTCGAGTTCCTGGACAAGATCGTCGCCGCCCGGTTGGAGCGCTGACCCGGGGCCCGCCGATGTCCAAGGCCGTGCGCGCGGGGGTGCCTTTGGCCCTGACCCTGGCGCTTCTCGGGGCCGCCGGGCCGGGCCGGCAGGCCCCCGCTCCGATCGGCTATATCTCGACGGATCGGGTTGTGGAGCTGGCCGCGGCCGCCGACGGCTCGATGGCCGCCGACATGCCGTCCCCCGACGCCCTGGCCTCGCTCGTTGCGCTCATGGACCCCGTTCATCTCCGCGTGTTCCTGTGCGCTTCGCGCCCGGCCGACCTCAAAGTCGCGGCCTCCGTCGGCAAGGCCGCGGAGGCGGCCGGGAATCCTGCCCTCTCGGTCGAGTTCATCGCCGTCGCGGAGGACCTCTCCGAA
>DSDX01000100.1 GCA_011048485.1 Candidatus Aminicenantota bacterium
ATGCTAGCGTAAAAAGAAAGAGAGGGTCAAATCTACTTTTTTTCGAAAAAAGTAGATCTGACCCTCTCTGGTTGACTTCGACCCGGGGCAGGCGATAGACTCCGGGCTCGGATTGGCATGATGGAGTAGCGATGTTGCGGGGTTGCGGAAAGACCGCTTTCTTGTTCTTCGCGTGCCCTGCACTGGCGGCGCTGATCGTCGCGGCTGGCTGCCGGGATGGATCTGCGCATCTTCCGACCGTCCGACTTGTCGAGGATATCTTTACCGAGGCGCCGTTCGCCAAGTGTCACGCCTCGACGATCGTCGAGACACCGTCGGGCTTTGTCGCGGCCTGGTTCGGAGGTTCCACGGAAGGGAATCCCGATGTCGGGATCTGGCTGTCCCGGCGCGCGGAAGACAAATGGTCACCGCCGGTCGAAGTCGCGCGCGGGGCTGACCCGGGCGGGCGCCCTGAGCCCTGCTGGAACCCGGTCCTGTTTCGTCCGTCCGAAGGCCCGCTGCTTCTCTTCTACAAGGTCGGGCCGTCGCCCGCGCAGTGGCGCGGGATGATGATGTGTTCGCCTGACGACGGCCGGACCTGGGAGACTCCTCGGCTCCTGCCGGACGGGATCATCGGCCCGGTCAAGAACCACCCGATCGAGCTTGACGCCGGCATAATCCTCTGCGGCAGCTCGACGGAGGACGATGGCTGGCGCGTCCATTTCGAGACAACGCCTGACCTGGGCAGGACGTGGCTGCGGACCGCGCCGATCAACGCGGGGCGGGAGCCGCGGCTCATTCAGCCGGCCCTCCTGAGGGACGGCGCCGGCGTCATTATCGCCCTGATGAGAAGCGACGCCGGCCGCATCTACGAGAGCCGGAGCGCCGACCGCGGAGCGACCTGGAATGCGCCCAAGCCCACCGTGCTGCCCAATCCGAACTCAGGCCTCGACGCCGCGACCCTCCGGGACGGGCGGCATGTCCTGGCGTATAATCCCTTGACGGAAGGCCGCGGCGTTCTCGCTGTCGCCATGTCGGTCGATGGGTTGCTGTGGAAGCAAGTCCTGACCCTCGAGGATGAACCCGGCGCCGAGTTCTCCTATCCCGCCGTCATCCAGACACGCGACGGTTCCGTCCATATCACCTATACCTGGAAGCGCCGACGCATCCGCTGCGTCGTCGTTGACCTCAGAACCCCATATTAATGCTATAGTCATCTGGCCATGAAACATATTCTCGTCGCCGCCCTGTCCGCCGTCTGCGCCGCCGCGCCCGTTGTTTCCTGCCGCCCGGCCCCGCCTGAAGGGGAGGAGATCGCCGTCCTCGAGACGTCGATGGGGGCCATGGCCTTCGAGCTCTTCCCGGAGGACGCGCCCAAGACTGTCGCCCAGTTCAAGGACCTCGTCCGCAACGGTTTCTACGACGGGAAGGATTTCTACAGGGTCGTCCGCGGTCACGTCATCCAGACGGGCGGCGGAGACGCGCCCAAGCTGCCGCCCGAGTTCAACGCCCGGCCGCACGTCTTTGGAACCCTGGGCTTGGGCCGGACGGGCGACGAGTGGAGCGGCGACTCGGAGTTCTACGTCTGCGTCGCGGCCCGCCCCTACCTCGACGGCAGGTACACCGTCTTCGGAAGGCTCATTGAGGGGGCGGGGGTCCTCGAGAGGATCGCCGCCGTCCCGGTGGAGGAGGTTTGGGAGGGCCCGGGGAGGATGGCCATGCACAAGCCGATCGAACCGATCGTGATCGAAAGGGCCCGTATGAAGGCGAGAGGCGGGAGCGAAATAAGAAAGGACGAGCGTTTCCCCCTCATTCACGGCCTCGTCGTCCGCTATTTCTTCAAGGGCGCCGCCGCGGCCGAGCGGTTCTACGGCCGCGTGCTGGGCCTGCCCCGGGTCGAGCCGGGCCTGTTCCGGCTCTCGGAGGCGGCCTTCCTGCGCGTTGAACCCCTGTCCGGGGCGGGGGCCGACGCGGACGCACCCAAGACGGCCACGTTGTCTTTCGTCACCGACGAGATCGACGGCTGGTACGACTATCTTAAGAGCCAAGGGCTGGAGATGAGGTCCGAGCTCGGGGATGCGACGCGTCACCCGACGCGCGGCTTCGTCGCCGTCGACCCCGAGGGATACTTGCTCGAGTTCGAGCGGTTCCTCGATCATCCGCAGAACTCGCGCCTCCTGGACGCGTTGGCCGGCGTCAAGCCGGTCGGACCGGGAGGCGAGGGGGGAACGGAGCGGCCGCGGGAGCTCGGGATCAAGGCCAACATCCTCTGGCTCTACTATGAGGACCTGGAGGCCGCCCGGCTCTTCGCCGTCGACAAGCTCAGCGCGGGGCTCCTCGTCGACCAGGGCTTCGCCCAGGTCATGACGACTTCGTCGTCAGGATTCATCGGGCTGGTCGACGGGGCTGAGGGGCTTCATCCTTATACCTCGCGAAAGGCCGTCCGGATCGACCTCCTCACCGACGACCCGGCCGCATGGGCCCCCATCCTGGCCCGCCGCGGGGTCCCCGTCGAGGAGGAGAACGGCCTCCCCGTCTTCCGCGATGCCGGCGGCTACCTCTTCCGGTTCGCAGAGAGGGTCAGATCTACTTTTTTCGAAAAAAAGTAGATCTGACCCTCTCTTTAGCGGGCGGACTTGAGGCGGTCCCAGACGCGGACGTAGAGGGCGTTGGCGGCGCCGATGTCGGCGATCATCTCGCTCCTCGCCCGGATCTCCGGCTCCAGGAAGATGCCCGGATCGTCGCGGATCTCGGCCGGCAGAAGCGGATACGAGCTCTTGTTCGGGCACAGAAAGCAGATGAATTCCGTGTTCTCGGCCGCGACCGCCGGATCGTGGAGGAAATCGACGAAGGCGTGGGCC
>DSDX01000206.1 GCA_011048485.1 Candidatus Aminicenantota bacterium
ATGTTCGGCAGCGTCTCCCGGGTCGACCTCGACGCTAAGGGGAACATCTACGTCCTAGACTACAAGTTCCGCAGGATCGTCGTGTGCGACGCCCAAGGCGAGTTCCTCCGGGCGATCGCCGTGCCGGCCGGCCAGGGCCCGCGGGAGGCAACCAACTTGAGCGGGATCGCCGTAACACCTGGCGGCACGCTCTTCGTCAACGACATGCGAAAGGTCATCGTCTACGGCCCGGACGGCCAGTACCTGCGGACGTTCCTCGTCGATTTCACGATCTCCTCGATCGGCTGCCCGGGGACCGAGGATCTCGTCGCCATCGGGCCGAACGGCGGCAGGATCCTCCACGTCTTCGATCAGACAGGCAAGCTCTTGGCGTCGTTGGGCGACACCTTCACCCCCCCCGGCGAGCTCGGGGCGATGAAGGACATGCCGATGTTCGGAGCGCCCTTCCTCTTCAATTGTGCCAAGGACGGCCGGATCTTCGCCCTCAATCCGCACAAGTACGAGGTCTCGGTCTATAAGGACAGGAAGCTCGAGGGGACGATCGTCGGTAAGAACGAGCGGTTCATGCCCGTTGAGCAGAAGGGACGGGGATTCGTCTCGACGGCCGCGCACATCGTGGCCAGCGGCGATCTGGTCCTCGTCGCGCTGCAGGCCATGGGCCCCTCGGCGGGGAGAACCGCCGATGTCTTCCGGGCCGGGAAGCAGATAGGCACCGTAGATATCCCCGGAACCCCCTTCAACGCCGACGCGCAGGGCCGGATCTATTTCGCCGAGACGGAGCCGTTCCCCCGGGTCGTCCGCTGCGCGATCGTCAAGAACTGACCGGCCTCCCCGCTCCTCATTTTAGCGGGCGAGATCGTCCAATTCGTCGAGCCTGAGGCGGACGCTGACGATGTAGGGCTCCTCCCCTTCCGTCCAGTGGCCGTAGGTCGTCACGACGAAGGCGCCGTCCGGCAGGACCTCGACGCCCGGGTAGGCGCAGTCGGCGCCCTCGGTGTTGTCCATGAGCCGGATCCGGTATTGCCCTTCGCGGCCCGTGACGATGTCGCCGAACGTGCCGACCCAGGCCACCCAGTCGCCCCGGGTCGGGCTTTCGTGGGTCATGTCGCGGAAAGACACGAGGAGCCGGCCGTCGGGGCCGTACTTCCCCGTATGGCGGTCCCCGGTGAGCGCGCCCGGCAGTTCCCGCGGCTCGCTCCAGGTCCGGCCTTCGTCCTTCGAGAAGATGACGTGGGAGTTGCGTTGCCGGCTGTTCTCGCGGAGGAGCGCGGCCAGCGTCCGGCCGTCCGGCGAGCGGATGACGCCCGGCTCGCACAGATGGACCTCGCTCGCCTTATAGATCGCCTCCGGGCGCGACCAGGTCAGGCCGCCGTCCTCCGACAGGGTTGTGTACAGGGTGAAGACGACCGGGTCCTCCTGTCGCGACTCCTTGCCGAAGAACCGGCCGTCGTCGTGGAACATGGCCATGTACCGCCCCTGCCCAAAGGGCTTGAGCTCGAAAAGCGACGACATGACGACGATCCCGCCCCAGTCGCCGGCCGGCTCGAGCGGCGTCCAGTTCGCCCCATCGTCCTCCGAGACCGCGAGGCGCGCCGGGTAGAGTCCCGACCAGACGATGAGCCGCTTCGTGCCGTCGGACCCGACGACGCGGTGGATGGTCGGCGTCTCGAGCGAGGTGGCCCAGTTCTCCGGCACGGGCAGCCGCTCGCTCCAGGTCAGGCCGCCGTCGTCGCTCCGCTTCATGACGATGGCCCCGCGGCCGTGGCCCTTGGGATAGACCGTGAGGATCGTCCGGCCGTCCTCGAGCAGGACGGTCGTCGGATGGCCCAGGTATTGGCCGGGTTCGCGGTCGACGACGACCTGGCGCTTCGTCTGGACAGCGAGGTCGATGAGCGGGATCGCGTAGCCGCGCGAAGCCGGCGGGGGCGGGGACGCTTTCCTGGCGCAGGCCGGCGCGCCGAGCGAGGCGGAGGCCACCAAGACGGCCAAGCCCGAGGCCATGATCGATGAACGCGAACTCGTGCTCCGGTCTCCGTTCTTTCTCATGGCACCCTCTCTCATCCGCTCAGCCGAAGAGCTTCATCAGCCAGCGATGGAGCGGCGCCACGGGGGCGAACCGTTCCAGGCAGTAGTCCACGAGATCCGCCGAGAAGAACTCGGCCGGCACCTTCGCTTCGAAACTCGCGTAGAGCCCCTTGTGCTTGAGGAGGTCGGCGTTCTTATGGGCCGGATCGAACCCGGCCGGGACGCGCTTGTAGTGCGATCCTTCGACCGTGCAGCCCGGGATGGCCCGGAGCGCGGCCACGATCCTGGCCAGCTCCGCGCCGCGCCGGGGGTCGACGACCGCCTTGCGGTAGCGGCCGAGGAGAGTGTCCGGGATCATGTACATACCGCCGCCGAGCATGATGTCCGGCGGCTCGAGGCCGACGTAATAGCCCGCCGACTCCATCCGGGACCGGGCCCCGTCCCAGAAGTAGATCCCGAGGTTCGTTTTGTAGGGCGAAGGGTCGTGGGAGAAGCGGGTATCGCGGTTGATGCGGAAGATGGACTTGTTGACGGCGGGGACGGCCACGATCCCGGGGACGATCTTCTTCAGCCGCTCGCCCATGGCCGCGACGAAGAGCTTGGCGGGAGCGAGGACATGACGGTCGTAGGTCTCCCGGTTGGCCTCGAACCAGGCCCGGTTGTTGTTCTTGCGGAGCGCCGTGTAGAAGCGAACGGTCTCCTTGGTGAAGCCCGCGAACGTGGTCTTATCGCTCATGTCGCCCTCCCGCGGTTTATTGTATCAAAAGGCCGGGCCCGGACCTAGAGAGCCTCCGCCCAAGCCGGAGGC
>DSDX01000104.1 GCA_011048485.1 Candidatus Aminicenantota bacterium
GCTGATGTCGGGGTGCCGCAGCAGGCGGTCGCGGAAGGCATCGAGCCCCTGGCCGAGGTTGTCGGCGTTGTGGACGGCCACGACGTTGTCCTTGTCGAAGCCGAGCCGCTGGTTCTTGATGAAGTCGAGCTGCCGGCCGATGACCAGCGATCCGATGATGAGGACGACCGACATGGCGAACTGGAAGACGACCAGGCCGTTGCGGAGGATCATGGCCCATCGGTTCCGGCCGCCGAAAGGCGAGCCCTTGAGGACCTCGGTCTGCTTGAACGAGCTGAGGAAGAAGGCCGGATAGAGGCCGGCCAGGGCGCCCACGGCGAGCGCCAAGCCGATGAGGGCGGGAACGGCCCACGGGCCCAACGACCCGGTCAGGGTCAAGGCCCGCCCGGACAGGCCCCGGTAGGCGGGCAGGGCGGCCAGGATGAGCCCGAAGGCGATGATCAAGGCGACGAGGCTCATCAGCATCGATTCGCCCAGGAACTGGCCGACGAGCTGGCCCCGCCGGGACCCGACGACCTTGCGGATGCCGACCTCGCGGGCCCTCCGGGCCGACCGGGCCGTGGCCAGGTTGACGAAGTTAATCCCGGCGATGACCAGGATGAGGACGGCGACCAGGATGAAGAGCCGGACATAAGCCATGCTGCCGTTGGGCTCGTTTCCCGTGACCAGGTCCGAGTGGAGGTGGATCCGGGTGATCGGCTCCAGTGTCCAGATCCAGGGGATGTGCTCCCGGCCCCCCTCGAAATAGACCCGGTCGATCTCGACCAGCTTCTCCTCCATTTGGGCCCGGGTCACGCCGGGAGCCAGAAGAAGGTAGGTCGCGTGATTGTTGTTGGTCCAGCCCGTGCTGGGCGTCGGGTAGAGGGTGGACAGGGAAACGAGGCCCTGGAAGCGGAAATGGGAATTCCGGGGCACGTCGCGCATGACGCCGGTCACCCTGTGGTCGACGATCTGACCGACGACCTGGACCTCGATCGTCTTGTCGAGCGGGTCCTCCGCGCCGAAGCACCGGGCCGCCAGGGATTCTGAGATGACGATGGTGTTGGGCTCGCGCAGGGCCGTCCGGAAATCCCCTTTCACCAAGGGGAAAGTGAAGACCTCGAAGAACGAGGCGTCGGCGGCGAAGACATCCGTCTCCTTGAGGACTCGGGCGCCGTTCCTCAGGACGACGTCCCCGAGGGGGCCCGTGATCTGGGTCAGGGCCTCGACCTGGGGGTAATTCTCCCGGATCGTCTTGGCCAGGATCCAGGGCGTCCCCAGCTGGTGGATCTTCGAGTCGCCCTTGTTGGACCAGTCGGCCGTGATCCTGTGGATCCGGTCGGCGTTGGCGTGGAAGCGGTCGTAGCCCAACTCGTCGACGACGTAGAGGGCGATGAGCACGCTGGCCGCGATGCCGACCGCCAGCCCCATGATGTTGATGAAGGCGTAGCCCTTGTGCCGGGCCAGGTTCCGCAGGGCGATCTTGATATAGTTCTTGAGCATGGGGAGACCTCGCTTTCTAAGAAAGACGGCGGTCCCGGGGAAAAAGTTGCCTTACTCGTATTTCAACGCTTCGGCCGGGTTGCTCCGGGCCGCCTTCAGGGCTTGGCCGCTGACCGTGAGGAGTGCGATGGCCAGGGCCGCGGCGCCCGCCAGCACGAACAGGGCCGGCGGGATGTTCGTCCGAAAGGGGAAGTCCCGGAGCCACGAGCTAACCGCGAAATAGGCGGCCGGCCAGGCCACGATGTTGGCCAGGAGGACCCACTTGGCGAACTCCTTCGACAGCAGCCCGACGACCTGGCCCGGCGAGGCGCCCAGGACCTTTCGGACCCCGATCTCCTTGCGCCGCTGCTCGGCCAGGAAGGAGGCCAGCCCGAACAGGCCCAGGCAGGCGACGAAGACGCCCAGTCCGGCGAACCAGACCAGGATGGTCCCCATCTGTTCGTACTGCCGGTAGCTGGCGTCGAAATCGTCGTCGAAGAAGCGGTATTCATAGGGCAGCCGCGGATTGACCGCATTCCAGGCCGCTTCGACCTGCCGGAGCGCCGCCGGCAGGTCCCCGCCGGAAAGGCGGGCGACGGCGAAGCGGACGGCCTCGGGCGCGACCACGACGGCCATGGGCTCGAGCGGGTTCTGGACCGGCTTGTAGTGATAGTTCTTGGCCACGCCGATGATGGGGCCCTCGACGCCCTGAAAGCGAAAGATCTTGCCGACGGCCTCCTGCGGGCTGAGACCCATCAGCCGGGCCACCTCCTCGTTGACCAGGAAGGCCCCGCCCCTGTCCGTTCCGAACTCCGGCCGGAACGTGCGACCCGCGGCCATCTCGACCCCCAGGGCTTCGGCGTAGTCGAAATCGGCCTGGGTGATGCCGACCAAAACGCGGCTCTCGGGGTCTCTTCCTTCCCAATCGGCGCCCCAGGAGTTGGCTGAGATGTTGGTCGGGATCTGACCCGTGCCGCTCACGTACGGCACGAGCGGGCTGCGGAGGAGCTCGGCCTTGAGGGCGGGATAGCCGGACGCGGCGTCGCCGCGCAGGGGCAGGTAGATCAAGTGATCCCGCTCGAAGCCGAGGGCCTTGCCCCGCATAAAGCCGATCTGGCGATACACGACCGCCGTCCCGATGAGGAGGGCGATGGACAATCCGAATTGGACCATGACCAGGACCCGGCGCAGGAGCGGGCTCCGGCCCGCGGCCCCTGAGCCGATCCGGAAGATGCCGGCCGGCCGGAGGGAGGACAGCAGCAGCGAGGGATAGCTGCCGGCGACGAATGCGGTCGCCGCGACGGCCGCCGCCATGCCCAGCAGGAACGGCGGCGAAAGAAGGGCGCCAAGCTGGATCTCCTTCCC
>DSDX01000222.1 GCA_011048485.1 Candidatus Aminicenantota bacterium
GCGTTCAGGGACTCGAGGCGCTGGCTGCCGTGGTAGCCGTAGCCGGCGTACTCGAGGACCTTTCCCAGGCTCGACTCCGAGATCTCCTTCCCATCGGCCTTGAAGACGAACGGAACCTCGTTCCCTTTTTCGTCCACAAGCTTCAGGGCAGGCTTTGTCGCCTCACCCGGCTCCGCCTTCCCGGCGTCTTCGCCCTTGCCGGCGGGTTCGGCTTCGGGCTCCTTCGCCGGTTCCTTTGCGTCCTCCGCGGCCTTCGAAGCGGCATCGGCTTCAGCTTGCTTCGCCGCCGCGGCCGCCTGGTCGCGTTGAAACATACTGATAGCTTCGCCGACTCCGGACGGCGCGATGGCCTTTTCCGTGGTCGCGTTAGCTTCGGGGTCCATGAAATTTACCTCCTGTGCGATGATGCTTTTGTGGCCCCATTCGGGGCCTGAGCGGGCTCTACGAACGGCCGGATCATCCTTCGCCTCCTTGAGCCTGTGCCATGAGCGCTGCGATGACCTCGGGCGAGACTCCACCGCCGACGCCTTCGGGGAGGGGGATGCCAGGCGGGGCCGGAAGCGGGGCGGCCGCCTCTTCCGCCGGAAGCGACCCGGCCCTGGCGGTTGGAGTGGGGACAGGAATCGGCTCCGGCGCCATCTTGGCTAGGAAGTCCTTGTGCTCGTTGAGCCTGTCGATAATGAGCCCCTGGGCTTTCTTATCGAGGCTCTCGAACTCCTCGCTCTTTCGGTAGTCGTTGAAGAACTTGTAGGCGAACTCGTGGTTGTCGGAGGGGTCGGCCGGGATGTATTTCCCCGTCGTGACCATCTGCTCGACGTGGCGAGTGCATTGGTACTCGTCGACCTTGTCCTCCTGGAGGAGCTTGTCGATGCCCTTGAAGCGCATGATTTCGAGCGCGGTCTTGGCGTCGACGGCCCTCATCTCGACGAGCTTGATGGCCACGTCCTCGCGGCGCTTCCTCGTCGTGAAGATGTCGACGCCGGGGACAACCATGATGTCGGTCGAATCCCGAAGGTCCGAGCCGATGAAGGACCGGACGGCGGGCTTCTTGCCCTGGCCGACGTTCTTGATGAGCCGGGGCTCCTTGTAGTGCTGCTTGGCAAGAGCCAGCCGCGTCCTCATGCAGTGGGCCAGCTCCGAATCGAAGCTCAGGAGACCGGGCTGCATGACCGCGGCGTCAGCCCCCTTGAGCGACTGGAAAAGTTCGTTCGACGGCCGGGAGGCGTACTTGGGAAGCTGGCCGTAGGAGGTCTTGCGGACCGATGTCTCGATCTCGAACTCCGCTTCGAGCATCTGGGAGTAGCCCAGGCTCGATTCGGGGAGCGACGGGGGATTCTGCCAATAGGGCTGGCCGACCCGGGGATTGAAGGTGATGAAGTCCACCCCGCCCATGCGCTTGAAGGCCTGTTCGTCGCCCGGGCGGAGCGACCCGAAGGGGATGAGGCCCTTGGCCCTGAAGTCCTGGAAATACTGGTCGACCATCGAATTGTGCCGGTTGATCTGGCGCTGAGGCGTCTGGCCGATGGCCACCATCGATTCGTCGAACTGAGTGCCGAGGATGGGGATTCCGGTCCCGAACCAGGCGAAATTGTTTCTCGCCCTGGGCGTCGGATTCGGGCCGTCGTAGAGGATCTTGTCGTTGGCGATGACCTGGAAGCGGCCCTTGGGATTCTCCTCCGAAGCGAACTCCCAATACTCGAGCCTCACGGCCGACGGCTCCTTGGGCGTGTCCAAGCCGTGACGGGTGAACCGGCTCTGCTCGAAGCCCTGATAGGCCTCGTGCGAGATCGTGTTCTTGTCCAGGCCGAACTCGATCTCGATGGACCGGGTCGGGACCCGCTTCCCCTCGATGCAGTAGCGCCACTCGTCCCGGCTCATGGCGTGGGGGTCGGGGCGGAAGTTGAAGGGCAGGATGAAGCCGTAGTCGAGGTCGCCCTGCGCTTCGACTGCCCCCTTCTTCGACCAGGCCAGGCCAGAAAGCCGCCTGTTCCACCATTCCTTCCAGGGGCAGTTCCCGAAGATGAGCGCGATGAGCTTGGCCATGCTGATCTTTCGGTGGAAATCGCGGTCGTGGTTCGATTGCTCGATGATGATGGACCCCACGGCCGCCGCGCGCCGGTCATCGGCTTCCTCCGTCGCAGGGACGGTGTAGAACTCATGCTCCATGATGAGATCGCCGTGCTGCTGGCGGATCATCGGGAGGATGCGGTTGTAGACGTTCTTGACCTCGCGCTCGACCCACTGCGAGACGTCAAACCACTCGGCGTTCTTCTTGCCGGTGACATAGCCGTACTGGTCGCCCTCGAACCAGCGGATGTACTCGTAATACTTGTTGTAAAGGGCGATGAAGGCGTGATTCGACCAGTCCTCCGAGGCCCGGTTGAAGGCATCCTTCATCGGCCCTTCGGCCTCCGTGCCCTTGATGGGTTTGAACCTCTCGGCCATGTCAGAATCCCTTTGCGGCGAGTCGCCTCTCGCGCTCCTCGGGCGTCTCCTCCCGCGTCTTCACCTTCTCGTCCCGGACGTTCTCGAGGACCTTGCGGTTGTGTTCGACCTCGAGCTCGTGGCCATCGCGCCAGTAGTGATATTCCTCGAGCGATTTGGAGGCCAAGCGAAGGTGGAGGTCTTTCGTCTCTTCCCGGTGCGTCTTGACCAGGAAGACGATGACGGCGCACAGGGCCATGACGATGAGGACGAGACCGACAATGATGGCTGTCATCAGAACTGCCCTCTGATCAGCTGCGACGGCGTCGGCTGGAAGGCCTGGTGGCGGCGGTCCTTGGCGATCTGGGCGGCGAAGTCGTCGAGCCGGACTGCCTCA
>DSDX01000356.1 GCA_011048485.1 Candidatus Aminicenantota bacterium
GACGATGACCGTGATGATCGTCCGGATGCGGCGGCCGCGCACGACCGTCTTGAGGACAAGGAAACCCAGGATGAAGCAGGCGGCCAGAAAAAGCCCTTCACGCAAGGTCTCCGAAGGAGCGATCGACAGGCTCATGACCTTCCTCCCGCTGAAGCCGGGGGAATAGAGCCTCTGGAGCTCGTAGCTCCCGGGGGAAAGAGCCCGGACGAGGCCTGACGGGAGCGGCACGATCTGCAGCGCGATGAAGCCGAAGAAAGCGGCCACGACCGCTCTCATCGGCCTCAGCACGGGCGGCAGATGGCGATTCAAAGCGGGTTTCGGCTCGAGAAGGACGTAGGCGGCGGCCATAACGGCCACGGCCAGCTCGACGACGAAGATCGACCATTCTTCGACCGAGGCGGCCGGCAGAGGGCTCCACAGGAGAAGGGCCAAGAGCCCGTATTCGATGGTCTTGCCCATCATGGCTTCCCAGCCGACAGGGCGGCGGCCGCCCTGTCGCGCCGTGCGCACATCCAGGCGAGAAGGGCGATGGATGTCAGGACTCCCGCGGTATCAATGGCCCAGTCAAAAGGGCTGCCGATCCGGCTCGGGACGAACGTTTGGAGCAGCTCGTCGAGGAAGCCGTAGGCGATCGCCGCCGAGGCAGCCAAAAACCCCGTCCTCTTCGACCAGAAGGGCCCGCGTCCACCGCGGAAGGCCCGGTAAAAGAGGAACGCGAGAAGCCCGTAAGACATGAAATGGGAAGTCTTGCGGAGGATGACGTAGGCCAGGCTGATCGTTTGTTCGGAAGCGTGAGGCGCCAGCCAAAGAAAGACGGCGGCGAAGATCTCGCGCAGTCGGCTCGAGCCGAGGGCCCGGTTCCCCATAGGGAAGATAAGGGCCATCAACAGAAGCGGAGGAAGGAAGTAATTCATGAATCTCTTCAGGGCGGACATCTTGTTCAATAGTCAACCAAAGGCCGGAGCTGTCGCGGCAGGCTACCGCCGTTGGACAAAACGCCGCACCGCGCGGCGGAGAACGGGCGTCTGACCGGCTATTGCGTAAAGCGGTGCCGTCCCATTATAGCCGAACGGGCGGCCGGAGATGAAGAGGGGGCGATCCGCTCCATAGCGGTTCCATGATAGGGCCGGTTCTCTGGGGGGACAATCGTCAGGCCGGATGATTCCGGGGGTGAAAAAGGTCTCCAGAACATGACCCTTTGAGGTGAGGGCCGGTCGGGCGCGGCGACTCCCCGCCGCGGCCGTCCGGTTCCTTGACAGTCCCCGGGGCCTTCACTATACTTTGTTCTCCGTCCCATCCGACAGAACTGGACCATCATGACGCAAGCGGACAAAGCGAGGAAGGGTGTCCTCTCGGGGGCCCTGAGGAAGGTCGCCCGGGCCGAGGGCGTCGCCCCGGAGAGTCTGGCTGAGCTCGTCGGGACCGGCCTGGTCGTCATCCCCTTCAATCCACGCCACTCCCCCGCCCGGCCCAGCGGCATCGGCCGCGGCCTCAGGACCAAGGTCAACGTCAATCTCGGCACGTCCCGCGATTTCCCGCGCCTCGCCGACGAGCTGCGGAAGGTCCGGATCAGCCTCGCGCACGGCGCCGACGCCCTGATGGACCTGAGCACGGGCGGCGACTTGAAGCGGATCCGCAAGGCCATCTTGGCGAGGACGCCCGTTCCGCTCGGCACCGTGCCCATCTACCAGGCCGCGCTCATGGCCATCGAGCGCCGGGGCTCCATCGTCGGGATGACCGAAGAGGATCTTTTCGAGTCCTTCGCCTCCCAGGCCCGCGAGGGCGTCGATTTCATGACCGTCCACTGCGGCCTGACTTCCAAGGCCATCGACCGGCTCAAGAGGCAGGGCCGCGTCGCTGACGTCGTCTCCCGGGGCGGCGCCTTCCACCTGGCCTGGATGCTCCATAGCGGCCAGGAGAACCCCTTCTACGCCCGTTTCGATCGGCTGCTCGAGATCGCCCGCCGCTACGACGTCACGCTCAGCCTGGGCGACGGGCTGCGGCCGGGCTGTATCCACGACGCGACCGACCGCCCCCAGATCGAGGAGCTCCTGACTCTCGGCGAGCTGGTCAAGCGGGCCCGGGAGGCCGGCGTCCAGGTCATGGTCGAGGGACCGGGACACCTGCCCCTGCCGCAGGTGGAAATGAACATGCGCCTGCAGAAGGAGGTCTGCGCCGGGGCCCCCTTCTATGTCCTGGGGCCGGTGGTCACCGACGTGGCCCCCGGCTACGACCATGTCACCGCCGCCATCGGCAGCGCCGTGGCCGGCGCCGCCGGCGCCGACTTCCTCTGCTACGTCACCCCGGCCGAGCACCTCGGCCTGCCCGACGAAGGGGACGTGCGCGAGGGCATCATGGCGTCGCGCATCGCCGCCCATGTCGCCGACATTGCCAAGGGGCTTCCCGGCGCCCTGGATTGGGACCGCGACATGGCACTGGCCCGCCGGCGCCTCGACTGGGCCGGCCAGGAAAAACTGGCCCTCGACCCGGAAAAGTTCAAGCGGGTCAGGGAACGGCGCTCGAGTGGTTCCGACGCCTGCTCGATGTGCGGCGATTTCTGCGTATACAAGGTCCTGGAAGACCTCGGCATATGAAAGGCCGATTCACCCTGACCTTTTTCGGCGTGCGCGGCAGTTACCCGGTGCCGGGCGACGGGACCCGGCGCTACGGCGGCAACACCTCCTCGCTGCTGCTGCAGGCAGCCGGCCGCTCCGTCATCCTGGATGCCGGCACCGGCATCATCCAGGCCGGACGCCTTCTGAACGCCCGGCGCGGGACCCGCCGCCCCATCCACATCTTCCTCACCC
>DSDX01000120.1 GCA_011048485.1 Candidatus Aminicenantota bacterium
AGACTGAGCAGTCAGCTCTTCCTTGGCGGTGACTTCGCTGCTCTTGGCACACTGACCGTACCCTGTGCCATCGTGTCGCCAGGTAAGCCTGACCTTATCTCCATTCTTGCCCAAGGCTACGATGACAACGGCTACTATATAAGAATTACCTACTATGCCTATATCGATTGGCCTTCCGGCACGGCCCACCTGCTACAGGCTGTAGAGGGCCAGACAGATCCTAGGGTCATGCGAATGATCGAGGATATCAGAACTCGAAAGCGCTAGGATATTTCGCGAGAAGTTACCTGAAAAGTCAGACAGCCGAGGATCCGGGCTACGCCGGATCCTCGGCTGTCTACGGCCCAACTTGCTAAAGTTCCCCCTCTTCAGCGGGTTCAGCGATCGCCAGTCCTGGCGGCTCGACAGCGACGATGGATCGGGTCAAGCCGGCCTTGCGGCACGCCGATCGGGGGAGACTTCCTTCCTGCCGAGGAATTCGTAGCTGACGGCCCCGAACTCGCACGACGAGACGCAGCGCAGGCAGCGAACGCAGTCGGGCGAATTGGGATCCTCGTAGATCTTGATCTCGACCGGGCAATCCCGGCGGCACCGGTCGCAGAGTGTGCACTTCTCGTCGTCGACGGCCATCCGGAAGAGGCTGACCTTGTTGAACAAACCCCAGAAAGCGCCGAGGGGACAGACCGTCCGGCAGAAGGGCCGTTGACTGACGACGAACCAGCCGAGGAAAAGGGCGAGAAGTCCGAGCTTCCAGTAGTACATGAAACCGACGAGCGGACGGAGGTCGGCCTTGATGAGGATGAGGGGGACTCCGGCCTCGAGCGTCCCGGCCGGGCAGAGCCACTTGCAGAACCAGGTCTGGCCGTAGCCGAATTCGTCGACGATGAGGAGCGGCAGGGCGACGACCATGGTCGCCAAGACGACATAGCGGACAAGGGTCAGGAAGCGCGGGACCTTGAGCTTGGGCGAGGGGATCTTGTAGAGGAGCTCCTGGAGATAGCCGAACGGGCAGATCCAGCCGCAGGGCATGCGGCCGACCGCGCTTCCCACCACGGCCATGAAGCCGGCGACGTAGAGGCCGAACTTCCGCTCGGCGATGGACAGGTTGAAGCGCAAGCCGGCGAAGAAGGTCTGCATGGCCCCGATGGGGCAGGCGCCCAGCGCCGAGGGACATGAGTAACAATTGAGTCCGGGGACGCAGACGCCCTTGATCGCGCCCTGGAAGATCCCGCCCTTGAACCAGGCCGGGATCCAGGCGTTGAGGCCCAGGGCGAAAGCCGCCTGATACCAGTGCCGCCTGTCTCGGGGCTTCTTCGGCCGATCGGTTTTCGGCTTCGGGCCCATGGTCGCGCTCACCCGATCCCGATGCAGTCGAGGCAGACCGTGACCGCTTTTTCCAGGACGGTCCTGTACTCGCCAATCAGGAGGCCGGCGATCATGACGGTCAGGGATAGCGCGAGAAGGACCCAGGACAGACGGCGTTTCACCGCGCCGCTCCCCCGACGAGCGCCCTGACGGCGGCGTCGAGCTCGGCGACGTGCTCGTCCTTGAAGCCGACGTGGGCGTGGGTGATCGTCCCCGAGGAGTCGAAGACATAGACGACCGGGATCTCTTGAACGCCGTACCGCTTCTTGATGTCCTTGGCCGTGGCGGCCAGCCCCGCCGGCGCTGAGTCCGAGGGCGGGTCGGCCAGCATGGGATAGGTGATCTTGAGCTTCTGATAGAACGGCTTGACGACCTTGCCCCCCGCGTCGTCGAGGGCGACACCGAGCAGGACGAGCCCTCCCTCGGCCTGGCCGTCCGCGGCCTTGTAGGTTTCGTTGAGCTTCTGCATGTGCGGCATGGCCTTTCGGCACGGCACGCACCAGGTGGCCCAGAAATCGACCAGGACGGCGTCCGGGAAGGACTTGGCGGCCCTGGTCTCTCCGCCGGAGGTTTCGGCCACGATGAGCGTCAGACGGCCCTCCTCGAGAGTGACCGTGTAGTCCTTGCCGTCGACGTTCTTGAGGGAGAACGGGATGAGCTTGTCGCCCGGCTTGAGCACGGCGTGGGACGGGACGCCCAAGGCGAGGACGAGCGCGAGGACCCTGGCGGCTTTGACCGGCTTCATCATGACAACCAGTGTAGCGGCCCGGGCGGCCGATTTCAAGCCGGCCGAGGGCCGGCCGAGGGCCCCGACATCCGTCGGCCTTCCGGCCGGAAGGCCGCGCCGCGGCGGGCCCGGCTCAGCTGACGACGAGCCTGACCGTGGTCGAGGAGGTCAAGGAACCCGACGTCCCCTGGACGGTGATCGTATAGGTCCCGGCCGGCGTCCCCGTGTCCGAGGACCCGTTCGTGCCGCTGGCGCCGCAGCCGGCCAACCCCACCGCGAGGAGGACGAGCGCCGCCGCCGCCAGCCGGCGTCGGATCGAATCTCGCAGCCGGGTCCGGCGCGCCAGGACCGAGGCGGCCATGGCCGCGGCGAGGATCGTGAGCGCCAGGGCCGCGAGCGTGGCGGCGCCCGGCCCGCCCGTCACGGCGCCAAGAAGGCTTGGCCGGGCCGTCGTGCGCAGGGTCAGGGTCGTTGTCGTCCCGGAATCGCCCGGCGTCACGCTGGCCGGGGAGAAGGACGCCGAGCAGCCGCGCGGCAATCCCAGGCAGCTGAACGACACCGCGGTGTCGAACGATCCGTAGCGGGGGGTGATGTCGACCGGACAGCTCGCCGACGCGCCGGCGACGGCGGCCAGGTTCGGATCGCCCGCGTCCATCGTGAAATCGGAGATGAAGAAGCTCAGGGCCGAGGTCACGCCGCCGGCCGGGGAC
>DSDX01000121.1 GCA_011048485.1 Candidatus Aminicenantota bacterium
CGAGCACGCCGAGTACAAGGCCGTGCTCGAGATCGACCTGGCCGCGATCACCGAGCCGCTCTTGGCCTGTCCCAACGATCCGGACGACGTCCGGCCTCTCTCGGCCGTCGCGGGGGACCCGGTCCAGGAGGTCTTCATCGGCTCGTGCATGACCAACATCGGCCAATTCAGGGCGGCGGGCCGGATCCTCGACAAGGCCGGCGCCCCGGCGGCCAGGATCTGGATGACGCCGCCGACCAAGATGGACGCGGCCCAGCTCATGCGCGAGGGCTATTACGCCGTCTTCGCCGGATCCGGGGCCAGGATGGAGATGCCGGGCTGCTCCCTGTGCATGGGCAACCAGGCCCGGGTGGCCCCCGGGACGACCGTGTTCTCGACCTCGACCCGGAACTTCGACCACCGGATGGGCGACAACACCCGGGTCTATCTCGGCTCCTCGGAACTGGCGGCCTTGGCCGCGCTCGAGGGCCGGATCCCCACGGTCGAGGCCTACATGAAGGCCATGCGGGAGAAGGTCCTGCCGCACGCCGGAGAGATCTATCGTTACCTCGAGTTCCACAAGATGGGCGACTTCAGCCTGGGGTACGTACGATGATCCGTCTGGACGGCCGCAAGGTCCTGGTCACCGGGGGGTCGCGGGGCATCGGCCGGGCCACGGCCCTGCTCTTCGCCCGGGCCGGCGCCGACGTCGCCTTCAGTTACGCCCGCAACGAGGCGGCCGCCGACGAGGTCCGCCGCGAGGTCGAGAAGCTCGGCCGGCGGGCCCTCGCCTATCGAGCGGAGATGTCCTCGCGCGCGGACATCGACGGCATGGTCGAAGACGTCCTGTCGCGCTGGGGCGAGCTCGACACGCTCGTCAACAACGCCGGGGTTTGGACCTATCTGGAGATGGGAAACCTCGACGAGGCCGTCTACCGCGAGACGACCGGCGTGAACATCGACGGCGTCTTCTTCGCCATCAACGCCGTCGCCCCGGGGATGAAGGAGCGCGGGCGGGGCTGGATCGTCAACGTGACGTCGACGGCGGGCGTCAGGGGCGAGGCGCTGCACTCCCACTACGCGGCCAGCAAGGGGGCCCTCCACGCCCTGACCAAATCGCTGGCCGTGGAGCTCGCCCCCTGGGGCATCAGGGTCAATGCCGTGGCCCCGGGCTGGACCGACACCGACATGTGCGCGGGATCGTTCGGCGTCCCGGGCTTCCGGGACAAGGTCCGCGAGTCCATCCCCCTGAAGCGCATTCCCCCTCCCGAGGACATGGCCGGTCCCATCCTGTTCCTGGCCTCCGACCTGGCCAGGCACATCACGGGCGAGATCCTGAACGTCAACGGCGGGTCGGTGCTCTGCGGAGGCTGACCGCGGCGCGGCTAGCCAGCGGGGGGCAGACGGATTTCCCCTTGAAAAGCCTTGACAGTTTTGGGGCGGATATGGTAGAAAAAGTGGGTCCCATGGCCAAAAAGCACCTGTCTGTCATCATCGTCCCCCATACCAAGACCAGCACCCGAACGCTGTGTTTTTCCCGGCGGAAGCTGAAGGGCCTGGCCATCGGCGGCATCGCCCTGGGGGTGGTCCTCCTGGCCGTCCTCGTCGATTACGCCCGGATGAACGTCATCAGGGGCCGGTACAGGGCCCTCCGGGCCGAGACGGCCGAACAGAGATCGACCATCGCCGACTACGAGAAGTCGGTCACGGAACTGCGGTCCAAGATCTCCGACCTCGAGACCTACACCAAGAAGCTCAATGTCATGGCCGGCCTCAAATCGCCCGATGTCCTGACCGCTCCGGCCGGCGTCGGGGGCGGCGGCCCTGATACGGACGAACCGGAGCCTCCGCTCGAGCCGGACCAGACGCCGCCCGCCAGCGGGCCCCAGCTCGGCGGGCTGGAGGCCGTCCAGAGCCTTGGGCGCAAGGCCATGAGCCTCGAGAGCAACTTGAGCAGCCTGCTCAATTTCTTCGAGGCCGACAGCCTTCGCCTGGCCTCGACGCCGTCCATCATGCCGGCGGCAGGCTGGATCAGCTCGGTCTACGGCCATCGGAACGACCCCTTCACGGGGGCCTGGACCATGCACTGGGGGATCGACATCTCCACCAACGTCGGCAATCCCATCATGGCCACGGCCGACGGCATCGTCATCAAGGTCCAGACGGACAGATACCTGGGCAAGTACGTCACGATCAGCCACGGCAACGGCTTCACGACCGTTTACGGCCACATGAGCAATTTCGCCGTCAAGGCCGGTCAGAAGGTCAAGCGGCGGGACATCATCGGCTACATCGGCCAGACGGGCAAGGCCGCCGGGCCCCACGTCCACTACGAGGTCCTCAAGGACGGCAAGCGCGTCGATCCGCGCAACTACTTCCTCGAAGAATAATTTCCTTTTATGCCCCGAAACGGTCGCCGGGGGCGATCCGTGCCCCGAGCGAGAAGGCGTGGGCAGACATGACGCCCCGGCCCTCGGGCTGAAGCTCCTCGACCAGAAAGGCCGTGGCTTCGCCGCAGGCGACGACGAGTCCGGCCTTGCCGACGGCCAGGACGGTCCCGGGTGTGCCGTCATCGGCCGGGGACGGGCGGACGCCGGGGGCGACCGGGCGGCCCCGGACGATGTTCACCCTTTTGCCCTTGAAGTGGGTGAACACCCCGGGGCGATCGGCCAGGGCGAGGACACGCCTGTCGATGGCCCCGGCCGGGTCCGTCCAGGCGACGAAGCCGTCCTCCTTTCGGATCTTAGGGGCCAGCGTGGCCTGAGCGTCGTCCTGGCGGATGCGCGGGACCGCGTCGAGACGGGCCAGGGTGGCGACAAGGA
>DSDX01000123.1 GCA_011048485.1 Candidatus Aminicenantota bacterium
GGCCAGCCCGGCGGCGATCTCGAGCGTGTTCAGGGCCCGGCGGGCGTCGCCGTTGGCGAAGTCGACGAGCAGGTCGAGGGCGGCCGGCTCGATGTCGAGGCCCGAGGCGCCGAGGCCGTTCTCCTTGTCCTCCAGGGCGTCCCGGATGATCCTGCCGAGCGCCTCCCGGTCGAGGTCCTTGAGGACGAGGACCCGCGTCCTCGACAGGAGCGGGGCGATGACCTCGAAGGACGGGTTCTCGGTCGTCGAGCCGAACAGGATGACGTCCCCCTTTTCGACATAGGGCAGGAAGGCGGCCTGTTGGGCCTTGTTGAAGCGGTGGATCTCGTCGATGAACAGGATCATCGGCTTGCCGAAAAGCTTCTTCTGCTGCTCGGCCCGGGCCATGAACTCCTTGACCTCCTTGATGCCCGAGAGGACGGCGCTGAAGAACTCGAAGGGCAGGTCGAATCGGCGGGCCAGCATCATGCCCAGGGTGGTCTTGCCGGAGCCCGGCGGCCCCCAGAAGATGATGGAGACGAGGCGCCCGGACTCGATGAGCTCGGAGAGGAGCTTTCCTTTTCCCAGGATGTGGTCCTGGCCATAGACGCGGTCGAAGGTCCGCGGCCTCATCCGCTCGGCCAGGGGGGTATGAGCGTCGCTCGTCAAGGGCTTGTTCTTGGCGGACATGGGCAGAACCGCGCCGGCATTATATCACATCCGACCGGCGGGAGCGGGCCTCTTCCGGGCTCCCGTCGCGGGACGCTCTCGCGCCTATTCGTACCGGATGGACGCGACGGGATTGGCCGCCGCCGCCCGGTAGGCCTGGGCGCCGACCGTGAGCATGGCGATGGCCAGCGCGGCCGCACCGGCCAGGACGAAGACGGCCGGATCGAGAGAGGTCCTGTAGGCGAACGTCCGCAGCCAGCTCTTCATGAGAAAGTATCCTGCGGGCCAGGCCAACAGGGCGGACAGCGTGACGAGGCCGGCGAACTCCCGCGTCAGGAGCAAAAGCACCCGCGAGGTCGTGGCCCCGAGGACCTTGCGGACGCCGATCTCCTTGGTCCGCTGCTCGGCGGCGTAGGCGGCCAGCCCGAACAGTCCCAGGCAGGCGACCAGGACAGTGATCAGCGAAAAGGTCTTGAAGATCCTCCCCAGACGCCTCTCGTTCGCGTAGATCCTGTCGAAGCCCTCGTCCAGGAAGAAAGTCTCGGGCGGGAAACGGGGCTGAAGGGCCTTCATCCGGTCCTCGGCGAGCGTCCGGACCCTCTCCAGGTGCCCGCGCCTGACCTTCAGGAACATCATGGAGAGGGCGGCCGGACGGATCCGCAAAATGACAGGCTCGATCTGCTGGTGGAGGGACCGGACATGGATGTTCTCGATGACGCCGATGACCGTCCCCTTCTGTCCTCCGCCCGGCTCGTCGCGGTTGACGCAGGCGATGGTCTTCCCCAGCGCCTCCTTCCAGCCGAAGCGCGACTGGGCCGCCCGGTTGATGATCAATCCCGTCTCGATGTCCGTCGGATGGTCCCGCCGGAAGGACCGGCCGGCCGCCAGCCTGACCCTCATGGCCGGAATGAAATCGTGGTCGACGAACAGGGTCCTGACGAGGATCGAGTTTCCGTCGAACGCGTCCGGGACGTAGGGCAGTGTCGCCGCCTGGAAGCCGGGCAGGGAGGACGCCGTCGTGGCCGCGACGATCCCCGGATCGGCGAGGAACTCGCTTTTGACGCCCTCGTAGTTGCGGATCACGTCCTCGTCCCGCAGGCGGACGGCCAGGACCTGGTCCCGGTCGAAGCCCAAGTCCTTCGTCCGGAGGTAGCGTAGCTGGTCGGCCACGACGCCTACGGCGACGAACAGAAGGATCGATGCGGAGAATTGGAAGACGATCAGGGCCTTGCGGAGGACGGCGGCGCCGGCGGCCCGGGTCGCCCGTCCCCGCAGCGCGTGGACAGGCCGGAAGGACGACAGGACCAGCGCGGGATAACAGCCGGAAAGAAGCCCGACGACCATGGCCAGCCCCAAAAAGAGCGGAAGGTCGGCCCCCGGTCTCAGGTCGAGCGATGTCTCCCAGAGGGAATTGAAGACCGGCAGGGCGAGATGCGCCAAAACGAGCCCGAGCCCGGCCGCCGCGGCCGAGGATACGAACGACTCGGACAGAAAAAGCCGGAACAGGCCGCCGCGCCGGGCGCCCAGGACCTTGCGCACGCCGACCTCGCGGGCCCGGCGGCCGGACCTGGCCGTCGCGAGGTTGACGAAGTTGACGCAGGACACGGCCAGGATGAGGACGGCGACGGCCGCCAGCAACCGGACCTGGGTCAGGCCCACGACGGGCGAGAACTCGGCCTCCCGGTCCGAACGCAGGCGGATCGTGGTCACCGGCTGGAGCCGGTAGGTGAAGAGGTCCTTCCCATTGGGCCCGGCGTATTTCGCGGCCAGGTCCTGGATCTTGGCCTCGAGCCCGCCGGGCGTGACGCCGGGCGCCAGCCGGATATAGGTGTAGATCCCGAGCGCGTTCCAGGTCGGATGGTTGAAGAACGGGGCCTGGCCGGGGTTGGCCACGAAGTCGGCCCGGATATGGGAGCCGCCGCGGGGCGGATCGAAGACGCCCACGACCTGATACTCGACGGAGTTGTCGGCCTGGACCGTTTTCCCGAGGGGTTCCCCGGCTCCGAAGTACTTGGCGGCCATGGCCCGGGAGATCAACAGCGTCCGGGGCCCCTTCAAAGCCTCGGCGACGTTTCCGGAGAGAAGCGTCAGCGGGAAGACGGCGAGGAAATCCGCGTCGGCGTAATAAAAGGTCTCCTCGTAGA
>DSDX01000273.1 GCA_011048485.1 Candidatus Aminicenantota bacterium
AGAGGCCCGACCTTATGACCGAGTCTGTCGACCGGACCGACGTGGCCGTAGACGCGTCCCTCCTTCTTTTCGACGCCACGACCGTCGAGGCCTCGCTCGCCGGCGCGCCCGCGGCCCTCTACATCCTCGACACGGCCGCGGCCACGAACCTCATGGACCGGCCGTTCTTCGAGGAGCACATCAAGCCGAACCTCGACCCGGCCAGGATCGTCAGCGGCGGGATCCGGGGCGCGGGCGGGGCCCAGAGGACCAACCGCGTCGACGGCTTATCGATCGCCCTCGGCCGGTTCGTCTTCGAGGGCCAGACCGCCCACGAGTTCCCGATGGACGGGTTGAACGCGATCGGCGGCCGCTACGCCGCCGGCTTGCTGGGGAGCCCGATCCTCTGGCCCTACCGCGTCCATATGGATTTCAAGAACGGCCGCCTCGTCCTGGAGAAGCGGCCTGAGCCGGCGCGCTGAAGGTTCGCGACAAGACGGATCAGGAAGGCCGGCCGGGCCTTACGGCCGCGGACGCCGCAGCTGTTCCTGGATCCCGACCTCCCGGCCGTCGATGAAGACCCGGACGACCCGCGTCTTATAGTGGAAGGGGTCGCCGTCGAAGACGACGATGTCGGCGTCCTTGCCCGGCTCGAGGCTCCCGACCCGCGCCCCGACGCCCAGGATCTCGGCCGCCGTCAGGGTCACGGCGCGCAGGGCCGTTTCCCGGTCGAGCCCGCCCCTAACGGCCAGGGCGGCGGCCAGGGCCAGCTCCTCCTGGGCCCCGAGACCGAGAGCGTCCTCGGCCGCGATGGCCGTCTTGACGCCGGCCTCGACCAACTGAGCGGCGTTCGACAGGCTGACGTCCTTCGTCTCGATCCGCTTTGACCCGACGCCCATGGCGCCGACCACGACCGGGATGCCTCTCTTGGCGATCTCGCCCGCGGACCTGTAGGCCTCGGTCGCCCCGACGATAACCGCCTTGAAGCCGAACTCGTCGACCAGGCGGAGGGCCGTCTGGATGTCGTCGGCTCGATGGCACTCGACGAAGGCCGTGAGCCTGCCCTCGAGAAGCTCGGCCAGGGGCTCCAGGTCCAGGTTGCGGGGCGGGGCCGCCGGCGCCTCCGCGCCCTTCTTGCCCTTGGCCGCGGCCACGGCGGCCTCGTGGGCCTCGCGCTTCCGGACGTAGTCGGAGGCCTCGAGGAGCGCCTTGCGCACGACATAGGCGCTGCCCATGCGCGTCCCCGGCAGGCGGCCCTTGGCGCCGAACGCGGCCTTGGGCCCCTCGCCCAGGGTCAGCTTGACCCCGGCCGGCTCGAGCAGGACCATGTCTTCGGCCGTCGCGCCCCGCGGCTTGACGACGACCGTCTTCGCGCCGATGACGTTGGCCCGGCCGGGCGCGATCATGAGCGCCGTGATCCCGGCCCGGGCCGCCCGGCCGAACTTCTTGTCGAAGGGGTTGAGGCCGTCGAGGATGCGCAGCCCGGCCGTGACCGGGTTGGAGACCTCATCGCTCTCCGAGGGCCCGTAGGGATCGCCGAGCCCGATGGAAGCCAGCGACTCGATGAGCCCCGGCAGGATCCAGCCGCCGGCGGCGTCGACGACCTCGGCGCCCTCAGGCGCCGCGACCTCGCCCGCCTTCCCAACGGCCCTGATCTTGCCGCCCTCGACGACGACGACCCCGTTCTCGATCGCCGGTCCCGAGACGGGAACGACGCGGCCGCCGCGGATGACGATCGTCTTTTCCGCCGCTCCTGCCGTCAGTCCCCCGACCAGCGCCGCGAAAAGAACAACCGCGCCTATCCGTCTCGTTCTCATCCCCGCACCGCCCTTCACTTCGGCCCTCGGCCGGCCTCGTAGACGACCCGGCCGTCGATGATCACGGTCAGGACCTTCGTCGCGACGTCGAACGGGTCGCCGTCGAAGACGACGAGGTCGGCGTCCTTGCCCGGTTCGAGGCTCCCGATCCGCGACTCGAGCCCCATGGTCCTGGCCGGGTTGAGGGTGATGGCACTCAAGGCCCGGCCCGGGTCCATGCCATACTTGACGGCCACGGCCGCCTGATAGCGGAGGAACGACTGCTGGACGACGTCGGCGTCGGTCATGATGTCGACGTGGACAGCCTTGTCGTTGAGATAGCCGGCCAGGTTGACCAGCCGCTCGTCGTCGTCATAGACCGTCATCTGGGGGCCGACGACGACGATGATCCCGCGGCGGGCCAGCTCGCCGGCGACCTTGTAGGCCTCGGTGGCATGGCCGAGCGAGAGCCTCAGGAAGCCGAACTCCTCGGCCAGCCGCGCGGCGGTCATGATGTCGTCTGACGAGTGGACGTGGATGTGGACGGGGATCTCGCGCCGGATGACCTTGAGCAGGGCCTCCTTGCCGAGGTCCCGCGGCGGCGGCGCCGCTTTCGGGTCCTTGACCTTGGCCTTCTCGTAGCGCTCGAGCGCCTGCCCGTACTCCGCGGCCTCGACCAGGGCCTTGCGCACGAGATAGGCCGCGCCCATCTTGGTCGTCGGCATGACCCCCTTCGAGGCGTAGGAGCCCTTGCGGCCGAGGGCCATCTTCATGTCCGCGGGGAAGAGGATGACCATGTCGTCAACGGTGCCCCCGCGCAGCTTGAGCACGGCCGACTGTCCCCCGATGACGTTGCCGCTCCCGGGCCGGGCCACGACCGTGGTCACGCCCTCGGCCAGGGCGTTGCGGAACTGATGCTCGTCCGGCCCCAGCCCCTCGGGATGGATGGAGTCGATGATGCGCAACTCCGGCGTCACGGGGTTCGACATCTCGTTGTCCTCGGTGA
>DSDX01000058.1 GCA_011048485.1 Candidatus Aminicenantota bacterium
CCGCCGGACCTGGCTCGGAGGCGGCGAAGCCGGCGGCTTGGCCTCCGAAAAGGACGATCATCGCGGCGACGGCGACGACGATCAGGACGGCGACGAATAGGACGGCCTTCTTCTTGTCGATCATGACGGGGCACCTCCGCTCGAGACGTTGCTATTAGAGGCGGAATCCCCGCGCAAGTCAAGGCTCCCCAAAAAATGGGGGACACAATACCAATTCACCTATTTTCCAGTTCTTCCCCTGCTTCCGGGAAAATCCCTCTCTTCGGCTCTGGTCAGGGCCTTGCCTCTAACTCCCCGGCCTGCCGACCGAAGCGAACGGAGTGAGCGGAGGGCAGAAGGACGGCGGAGAGACACGAAGCCGGACTTCTGCGAGATATCGGAGAAGAGTTCCAGCAGCGGGGATCTTCGAGGCAACGCCCATCGCCGCCTCGAGAGGGAATCCCGGAATCTGGAGAAGAACAAAGAAAAAGGGGCCGCCCCGAAGGAGGGCGGCCCCGGACAGCCGGATCGAAGCGTCAGAAGCGGATGCGGATCCCGGCCTGGAGGCTGAAGCCGCTGAGGTCGAATTTCGGCTCCCGGTAGACCTCACCGGGCGGGTCGTCCACCGGCGGCGTGTCCTCGATGGTGAAGAGGCTGTAGGACCCATCGACGAAGGTGTAGGTCACGATGTAGAGCTTGCCTTCGTCGGAATCAGAGCCGCCGTCGCTGTCGACCTCCTGGGTCGTGACGGAGTCGAAGTTCTTGAGCTTGGCGTAGCGGCCCACGGCCTCGACGAAGAATCCCATCGTGGGAGAGACCTCGAACTCGAGCCCGAGGCCGCCCTGGAAGCCCAGATTGTCGGCCAGGCCGCTCCTCTTGCCGGTGACGGACATCTCCATCCAGTCCGTCCCGTCGAAAGTGATCCGCTGCGACGCGACGAACTTGAATCCGGCATAATAAGTCGCCCCGGCATCGGCCGTGAACTTGATCTTGGGGGCGACGGGGACGTTGAGGAAAAGGCCCAATCGTATGGGGACGGCGGTCAGGACCGGCTTGGCGTCCAGGGCTATGGACTCCGTCTCGTTCGTGAGGATCATCTCGGAGTCCTCGGCGGCCCGCATGTAGCCGGCGCCGAGGCCGACACCGAGGCACGGGGTGAGCTGGAAGACGAAGTCCGCCCCGAAATTGGCGCCCCAGTGCAGCGGGCTGTAGCCGCCTTCTGCGGTCCCAAAGCCCAGGGCGTCATAGACCTCGAGGAGCTCGAAGTAGCCGTCGGAGCCGTCGTTCACGTCGCCGGCGGCGACGCGGCTGAGCCCGCCGTAGAGCCTGACCGAGAAGCGCGAGGCCCTCTCCGGCTCGGCCAGCCCGGTCTGCGCGGCCGGGACGGCGAAGGCGTCCTTGTCGAAGCGGAACGACAGGCCGGACGTCGCGGCCCGGCCGCTCTCGGCGTCGGCGGGTGTCGCGGCGAGCGCCGAGGCGCCGGCCAGGGACCAGACGGCCGCGGCGGCGAACAGGGCGACGAGCGATCTCTTGACACGGGATTTCATGGTTGACCTCCGAAAACTGGATTACATTCCTTTTAGTCGGGCGAGTCGAGCCGGAGGGAAGAGCGTTCGATATCAGTCGGCAAATATATTAATATCAGTCATAAAAGCCGGAAATTGGGCCCGCTCACCGCTTTGAGAACATACCGAAATATGTCCGATATCTGAACACTAGCCCTTGATCCGGAACTCCTTGAACTGGGTGCCGCGGTACTTGTCGAGCAGGAACAGGCGGTCGCCGTGGATGAAGATGCCGTCGACGAAGGAATCGAGCGGGACCGATCCGAGGAGCGCGCCGTCGGCGTCGAAAACATCGAGCTTGTACGCATCGGTCGTCCGCAGCTCCTGGCCCTCGCCCATGACCCTGTAGCCGATCGTCCGGCCGCCGCCCGCGCCCTGGGTCGCGGTGACCGCGGTCCCGACCTGCTCCTCCTTCTTCAGCTGGCGGGCCATCGTGACCACCCAGACCCGTCCCCGCCCATCGACGGCCACCCCGGCGGCGCAGCGGTTCAGCTGCGGTCCCCGGATGGAGATGCTGCCGCCGCTGCGCTTGATCTCGCCCTTGTCCTTGATCTCCATGGAGTAGGGCAGCTCGCGGTCGGCCCGCCACAGCAGCCTGCCGTCGGGCGCGAATTTCTCGATCCTGTTCTGGACGGTGAAGACGAGATAGACCTGGCCCTGGCCGTCGACCGTCATGAGGACCTCGTTGCCGGCGTTGTTCAGGAGCTCGTTCTTGAAGTCGGTGGGCTCGCCGAACGCGCGGGCGGGATCGCCGTCGGCGTCGAGGACCTTGACCAGTTTGGGCAGCTCGGCGGCGCTGTCCTCGTCGGCCATGAAGAAGCGGATCCGGGGCGCGCCGGTCACGAGTTCTCCCCCCCGGCCGAGGAAGACGGGCCCGGCCCCCTGGTCGAGCCCCTTGATCGTCTTGTGGTCCTTGCCGTCGGGCGTCAGGACCTGGATGCGCTGGTTGTTGGGATCGGAGACATACATGAAGCCCTGGCCGTCGACGGCCACCCAAGCCGGGTAATAGAACTCGCCCGGCCCCTGGCCCTGCCGCCCGTAGGTGGCCAGGTAAGCGCCGTCGGGCCCGAACTTCTGGACCCGGTGGTTCCCGGTGTCGAGGACGTAAAGGTTCCCGGCGCCGTCGACGGCGATGGCGGAAGGCATGAAGAAGGCCAGGTTCTCGTCGACCGTGTCGACGTCGCCCAGCGTGCGGACCGGCTCGAGGGCGATCTTGGGTGCCTTGCCCCAGG
>DSDX01000192.1 GCA_011048485.1 Candidatus Aminicenantota bacterium
CCGCCCTCTCCGCCACTACATTTTTCCTCCGCCGCTGCCGGGCAACTCGATGAATCAGCCAACTCCAGCTTGGCTTGTCCTGTCTCTCGCTCTCCATCAAGCCAGCCATGAAGAGGACATTTTTTGATGACGATTCGCGCCCTTTGGCGCCTTGACTTTGACTCCCCGTTCCCCTAGATTTGAGGGCGGATGTTGCGATTCCCTACGGGGAGCGAAAGGCAGCGATTATGATCACGAACCGTCGATCCCCGGCCGCGCTTTGCGCTATCCTGATCCTGGCCGTCGCCGGCGCGTCCTGCGCCAGGAAGGCCGCGGGCCCCTCGTATGACGCCCTCCTGTCCGCGTTCGCCGACCCGCCGGCCGGATACCGGAGCGCGCCGCTCTGGGTCTGGAACGACCTGATGACCCGGGAGGAGATCGAGCGCCAACTCGAGGAATTCAAGGCCCGCGGCATCGGCGGCGCCTTCATCCACCCTCGGCCGGGACTCATCACGCCCTATCTCTCCGAGGAGTGGTTCTCGCTCTGCGCCTACGCCGTCGAGGCGGGTAAAGGCCTGGGCCTAAAGATCTGGCTCTATGACGAGAACTCCTACCCGTCCGGTTTCGCCGGAGGCCACGTCCCCGCGGCCATGCCCGACGCCGCCAACGCCGGCCTGAGGATGCGAAAATTCGACGGCCCCCCGCCGGCCGGGCTCGATCCCGCACCCCTCCTCGTCCTGCGCCGCACCCTCACCAGGTTCGAGGACGTCACCGGCAAAGCCCTGCCGACGGTTCCCGACGCCTCCACGTACTATGTCTTCGATGTCGTCCGTTCGGGCCCGTCGCCCTGGCACGGCGGCTTCACCTATGTCGACCTCATGCGCAAGGACGTCACCGAGAGATTCCTCGACCTGACCTTGAACGGCTACAAGGCCGTGATCGGCGGCGAGTTCGGCCTGACCGTGCCCGGCGTCTTTCAGGACGAGGCCGAGGTCGGTCCGGCCGGGGGCCGGGAGGCCGTGAACTACACGCCGGCCCTCTTCCAGGCCTTCCAATCGCGCTGGGGCTACGATCTCCGTCCCGAGCTCGTGTCTCTTTTCGAGGAGGTCGGGAACTGGAAACGGGTCCGGCACGATTTCTATTCAACCATCCTCGATCTCTTTGTGGAGAACTGGGCCAAGCCCTATTACGCGTACGCCACGGACAACAACCTGATCTTCACCGGCCACTACTGGGAGCACGAATGGCCGCGGCCGCGCGTTTCCCCGGACAACCTGGCTATGGCCGCCTACGCGCACATGCCCGGCATCGACGTCCTGATGAACGAGTTCTCGACCGCGCCGAACGCCCAGTTCGGTAACGCCCGGGCCGTCCGCGAGATCCGCAGCGCCGCCAACCAGCGCGGCCGCGAACGGACCCTGTCCGAGACCTACGGGGCCAGCGGTTGGGACCTGACCTTCGCCGACCAGAAGCGGATCGGCGATTGGGAATACGCGCTTGGGGTCAACTTCCTCAACCAGCACCTGTCCTATGCCACGATCAAGGGGGCGCGCAAGCGCGACCACCCGCTCTCGTTCTCCGACCACGAACCCTGGTGGGAGCATTACCAGGCCCTGGCCGACTATTTCGGCCGCCTTTCTGTGGCCATGAGCCTGGGCCAGCAGGTCAACGAGGTCCTGGTCATCGAGCCGACGACCACGGCCTGGATGTTCTATTCCCCGGCCTCCGAATCGGAGGAGTTCAGGACGGTCGGCGCCGATTTCCAGGCCTTCATCCACCTCCTCGAGTCGGAGCACATCGAATACGACGTCGTCAGCGAGAAGGCGCTCCAGGAGTTCGGCTCGGTCAGCCATGCCAGGCTGAACGTCGGCGACCGCTCCTACCGGCTCGTCATCCTCCCGCCGGGGCTCCGCAATTTCGAGGACACGACCCTCGCCCTTGTCCGCGAATACCTCATCCGCGACGGCCACATCGTTTCCTGGGTCGCGCCGCCCGACTACGTCAACGGCCTCCTCACGGAGGACCTCCGGGAGCTCCAGGCCTCGTTCGGCGACCGCTGGCTCAATTCCGGGCCCGGCAGCGGCTTCGACAAGGTCAGGCGGTACGCCCCGCCGGGGATCACGTTCTCCGGCCTGCTGTCCGGGGCCAAGCTCTTCCATCAACGTCGCCAGTTCTCGGGCGGTCAGATGGTCTTCCTGGCCAATGCGGAGCCAGAAGCGACCGTCTCGGGATCGATGAAGCTCTCCGGCGGCTCGGTCGAGGCCTGGGATCCCTTCACGGGCCGGGTCGAGGCCTATCCGTTCGCGCGCCAGGGCGGCCTGGTCGACATCTCCTTCTCACTGCCGCCGGCGGGCAGCCTCCTCCTCTGCGTTAGAGACGAGCGGACGAAAGCGGCGGCCGCCCCCGCGCCCACGTCTTGGTCGGCCGTCCCGGCGGACGGGGAGCTCGCCGTCGAGGCGCTCGAGCCGAACGTCCTGACCCTGGATTATTGCGACCTCACGGTCGCGGACCGGACAGAGAAGGACCTCTATTTCTACGACGCCCAGAAGAAGGCCTTCCAGGCCCATGGGCTCGAGCGCAACCCCTGGGACAGCGCCGTCCAGTACAAGACGAACATTCTCGACCTCGACAAGTTCCCCGGCAATTCGGGCTTCGAGGCGGTCTTCGGGTTCCGGACGGTCAGCTTGTTCCGCCCGGAAACGACCCCAGGGCCTATCGGGTAGACCCCGAAGGCCCGGTCGAGCCACCACTCCCCGGGCGAGGCCTCGACCTCCTTGTCGTTGATGAGGACCCG
>DSDX01000194.1 GCA_011048485.1 Candidatus Aminicenantota bacterium
CGCCACGATCGCGCTCGACGATCCGGCCGTGCCCCTCGACGTGACCCTGACCGGCTGGAGCCCCTTCATTCCCGGCGACGCCGACGACTCCAGCCTGCCGGTCGGCGGCCTCGAATACGCGTTCCATAATCCCACCGGCGCGCCCATTGAGGCCATGTTCTCCTTCAATACCAAGAACGTCATGGCCATAGGCACGAAAAGCGACGGCATCGGGGCCGTCGCCAACGGCTTCGTCCTGTTCGACAAGGGGACGGAGGAGAAACCGGCCGACGCCGGGGCCCTGGCCGTCTTCGTGGACGACCCGGACGTCGTCGTCGACCACGGCTGGTTCCGAGGCGGCTGGTGGGACGCCCTGACCCTGGCCTGGAAGAACGTCCAGGAGGCCCGGCCGGTCGACAACCCTCCGCTCGAGGGCCCCAGCCCCGGGGCCTCCCTTTTCGTGCCCCTGACGATCGAGCCCGGGGCCACCAAGACCGTCCGGCTCATGCTGGCCTGGCACGTTCCCCTCACCGATTATCGCTACGGCCAGGATCCGGAGGGGGTTCCGCAGCCGGCCGCGGCGGAGGCCTGCTGTTCGTCGCCCTACCATGTCCCTTGGTACGCCGGGAAGTTCGATGACATCGATGACCTTGCCGAATACTGGCGCGCCAAGTACGACGTCCTGCGGGAGAGGTCCGCCGCGTTCCGCGACGCCTTCTACGACACGACCCTGCCTCCGGAGGTCGTCGAGGCCGCCGCGGCCAACCTGACCATCCTCAAGTCCCCGACCGTGCAGCGGCAGGCCGACGGGCGGCTGTGGTGCTTTGAGGGCTGCTCGGACAACCGGGGCTGCTGTCCCGGTTCGTGCACCCACGTCTGGAACTACGCCCAGGCGCTCCCCCATCTCTTCCCCGACCTCGAGCGGAGCCTGCGCCGGACCGAGTTCAACGAGAGCCAGGACGAGCGTGGCCATCAGACCTTCCGCTCGGCCCTGCCCATCCGCCCGGTCGCCCACACCTTCCACGCCGCGGCCGACGGGCAGCTCGGCGGCATTATGAAGGTCTACAGGGAATGGCGCGTCTCGGGTGACGCCGGCTGGCTCGAGGAGATCTGGCCGAAAGTCCGCCAGAGCCTGGATTATTGCATCCGGACCTGGGACCCGGGGGGCCGCGGCATTCTCGAGGAGCCCCATCACAACACCTACGACATCGAGTATTGGGGGCCGGACGGCCACTGCGGCAGCTTCTACCTCGGGGCCCTGAAGGCGGCCGTGGAGATGGGCCGGGCCCTCGGGGACGACGTCTCCCGCTTCGGCGAGCTCTTCGACAAGGGCGTCCTTTATCTCGAAACCGAGCTCTGGAACGGCGAGTATTTCTTCCAGAAAATCCAAACTGAGGGCCTCGACGCGGTCTATGAGCCATTGGACTACTCCGCCAACGGGCCGGGATATAAGGATGCGGTCGAGCTCCTCAATAGAGAAGGCCCCAAGTACCAGTACGGGACGGGCTGCCTGTCCGACGGCGTCCTGGGCGCCTGGATGGCCCGGGTCTGCGGCTTGGGCGACATCCTCGATCCCGACAAGGTCCGGAGCCACCTCGAGGCGGTCCATCGGTACAATCTCAAACACGACTTGAGCGGCTTCGCCAATCCCCAGCGGCCCGCCTTCGCTGCCGGCACGGACGGCGGCCTGCTCCTCTGCACCTGGCCGCGCGGCGGCGAGCTCTCGTTGCCGTTCGTCTACAGCAACGAGGTCTGGACGGGCATCGAGTACCAAGTGGCCTCCCACTTGATGCTCCTGGGCCGGGTCGACGAGGGACTGGAGATCGTGCGCGTCTGCCGCGACCGCTACGACGGGACGGTTCGCAACCCCTTCAACGAGTACGAGTGCGGCCACTGGTATGCCCGGGCCATGAGCAGCTACGGCCTCCTCCAGGGCCTGACGGGCCTCCGCTACGACGCCGTCGAAAAAGCGCTCACCATCGATTCCCGCGTCGGGAACGACTTCCGGGCCTTCCTGTCCACGGCCTCGGGCTTCGGCACGGTCGGGCTGAGGGGAGGGGAGCCGTTCGTCGACATGAAGTCGGGCGACCTCGACGTTCGGGCCGTCTATGTCTCGGGGGTGAAAAAGGACTTTTAGAGGCGACAGAACGGGCCTTGGCGCCTGAGGACCAAAGGGGAGGTCTAACATGAGCAATGAACCGAGATCATGGTCATCCGCCAGGACCATGGGCGTCGTCTGCCTGGCGCTTTTACTGATCGGGGCGGCCCAGGTCCCGCGGTCCAAACCCGACGAGAGGCACGAGGTCACGGTCCGGCTCGTCCTCGTCGACGTGATCGCCGTCGACCGCGACGGCCGCTTCGTGGCCGATCTCACAAAAGCCGATTTTGAGGTCGCCGAGGACGGGAAGAAGATGGATCTCGCCTCGGCCGAGCTCGTCGAGCTCAAACGGGCCGGAGAAGAGGCCGGGGCCGGTCCCGACGCCGCCGCGCCGCCCGCCGCGGTCCTTGTCAGGCCGCCCCGCGACAGCCGCTTCATCGTCGTCTTCGACTCCATCAACACCATCCGGCGGATGCTCAACCGGAGCAAGCCGGAGATCCTGGCGAAGCTGCTCTCGCTTCTCGAGGTCGGGCAGGAGATCGTCGTCTTCGAGCTGGCCGAAAACGGCCGGATGCTCGTCCTCCAGCCCCTGACCAGCGACCGGCGGCTGATCGCCCAGGCCGTCGACAAGGCGACGGGCAGCATCTGGGTCGAGCGGGCGGCCGACGCCCTGGTCGTGCCGTCCATTATCGAC
>DSDX01000020.1 GCA_011048485.1 Candidatus Aminicenantota bacterium
CCCCCGGGCCTCTCCCCGGCCCGCGGCCCCCGTTCGGCGTCGCCCTCATCCCCCTCATCGCCATGGCCCTGCTGCTCGGCGTGGGCTACGGCGTCTACAAGATCAAGGCCCAGGTCCTCCTCGTCGCCGCGGCCACGATCACCGCGGTCCTCGGCTTGGCCCTGGGCTTCAAATGGAAGGACATGGAGAGGGGCATCGTCGACAGCATCCACAAGGCCATGCCGGCCATCCTGATCATGCTCTCGGTCGGCATCCTGGTCGGCTCCTGGATGGCCTCCGGCACCATCCCCATGGTCATCTACTACGGCCTCAAGCTCATCTCGCCCAAGTTCTTCCTAGCTACGGCCTGTCTCGTCTGCAGCGTCGTCGCCATCGCCTCAGGGACCTCGTGGGGGACGATCGGGACGGTCGGCGTCGCCTTCATGGGCATCGCCATGGGCCTCGGCATCCCGCTCGGCCCGGCCGCGGGTGCGGTCGTCGCCGGCGCCTATTTCGGCGACAAGGTCTCGCCGCTCTCGGACATCCCCAACCTGGCCACCGTCATCTCCGGCTCCAACCTCTTCGACCACATCAAGCACGTCATGTGGTCCGGCCTGCCGGCCTGGCTGGCCGGCCTGGCCCTCTATCTCGTCATCGGCCTCCGCTACGGCGCCACCGCGGTCCGGTCGGAGACGCTGGAGATCATCCTCTCGACCCTCAAGGCCCACTTCCGCTTCAACCTCGCGCTGCTCCTGCCCATGGTGGTCATCTTCTACTTCGCCGTGGCCAAGAAACCGACCATCCCGGCCATGATCCTGTCCTCGCTCGTGGCCGGCGTCCTGGCCGTCACCATCCAGAGGATCCCGCTCACGGACGTGGCTACGGCCATGAACGCGGGGCTACCGGCCCGGACGGGCGTCGACCTCGTCAACAGGCTTTTGGCCAAGGGCGGCATGATGAGCATGATGGAAACCCAGCTCATCGCTTTCACCGCTTTCTCCTACGGCGGCATCATGCAGAAGACGGGCTGCCTGGCCGCCATCCTGGACAAGGTCATGCGCTTCACCCGGAACGTCTGGAGCCTGGTCATGACGACGGTCGGCGCGGCCGTCCTCTCGGCCCTGATCACCGGCAGCTCCTACCTGTCGATGATCCTGCCCGCCGACCTCCTGGCCCCCATGTACAAGGCCAAGAACCTGGCCGCCAAGAACCTGTCGCGGATCATCGAGGAGGCCGGCGGCATCATCGTCCCCCTCATCCCCTGGAGCATGGCCGGGGTCTACATCACCGGCACGCTGGGCGTCTCGACCTTTTCCTATCTGCCTTGGGCCTTCATGAACTATCTCTCGGTCGGCGTGCTCATCCTCTTCGGCTTCACGGGCTGGACGATGTCGGCGCGCAAGCGGGAGGACGAGACCCAAGCGGGTAGTTGATTCCCGTCACTCTCTCGGGGTCCGGGGACAGGTCACCGGGGGACATGCGCCTCAGGTGCGTGTCCCCGGATCGACCGGCTCAGCTTTCTTCCTCCGCCTCGCCCTTCTCGGCCTTCTCGAGCGCCTTTTGGAACAGCTCGTCGGCCTTGGAGTGCTTCTCCCTCTGGAGCTCGAACGTGGCCTCGAACTTGCGGTCGAACTCGCTCTGCCTCTTGTGCTCCTTGACCACGAGGTCGTCGAGCGAGCCCTTCTTCCTCTTGCCCTTCTCCGAGCGCATGACCGCCCGGGTCTCGCCGTCGATCCACAGGGTCGCGCCGCAGCACGGACAGACGACCGCGTAGACGTGGGTCTCATCCTTGGTCTCGGTCATGGATTCAATCTAGCACAAGCGGCCGGCGGTCCGCAAAATGAGATGCGAATTTCCTCGCCGCCCCGAGAGCGAAGGCAGGATGGGAGAGGTACCATAAGATAGGCCGGCCAGTCAGGAGGTCGCTCGTGCGATCGGGAGAAAGCCCCTAGGCACGGCCTCCGCGGTCGGCCGGGGCCGCCGGCCCCTTGCCCTCGATGCCGTGTTTTTTCAATAGTTTGAACAGGCCCTGCCGGGTCAATCCCACATCGGCCGCGGTCCGGGTCCGATGATAGCGGCAGCGGGCCAGGGCTTCCCTGAGGAAGCGTCTCTCGAATTCGGCCTTGGCTTCGGCGAAGGTGTGCGAGGTCCGCGAATACGTCTCCCCGGCCGGGTTGATCTTGGGCGACAGGTGCTCCTCGAGGATGAGCGGCCCCCCGCCGGCCAGGACCAGGCAGCGCTGGACCTCGTTCTGGAGCTCGCGGACGTTGCCCGGCCAGGGATAGCGCAGCAGCAGCTCCAGCGCCACCGGCGAGACGAAGGGGCGGGGCCGGCCCATGGACCGGGCGTAGGAGTCCAGGAAGTGGTTGAGCAGGAGGTGGGCGTCGTCCGGCCTCTCGCGCAGCGGCGGCAGCTCGAGGGCGATGATCTTCAGCCGGAAGTAGAGGTCCTGCCTGAAGCGGTTCCGCTCGATCTCGCGGTCGAGGTCCTTGTTCGTGGCGCTGACGAAGCGGACGTCCACAGGCCGGGGCCGCGTCTCGCCGATCCGGCGGATCGTCCTCTCCTCGAGGACCCGGAGGAGCTTGGATTGGAGGGCGAGAGGCAGATCGCCGACTTCGTCGAGGAAGAAGGTGCCGCCCGAGGCCTCCTCGATGAGGCCGGGCTTGTCCCGGAAGGCCCCGGTGAAGGAGCCCCGGGCGTGGCCGAAAAGCTCGCTCTCGAGGAGCGCCTCCGGGATGGCGGCGCAGTTGACGGCGACGAACGACTTCTTCGCGCGAGGGCCCCCG